>JAEOSA010000320.1 GCA_016840595.1 Candidatus Hermodarchaeota archaeon
GTTTCTGATTCCCAGTACGTGATGTTCGCCTCATTGAGGGTTAAGGGGTGAAGTCCAGTATTAGTGACTTCGACAATCACCTCGCTCATATCTTCAGAGCCGAAAAAGGCCGTGTCGTTGTTGATGGCATAGGCACTAGCACCCCCCAATTCCATACTGCTATCAAGCCACGTGTAGTTGCACTGATAAACTTTCATTAGTTGTACTTCTGACATGTAGACCGGGGAAAAGACGCTGAAAATTGTTCTAGCGGGGTCAAGCGTCGGTTGGACCGGAAGACGTGATTGTCCTGCAGTATCCCGTGGGTCTTGAATTTCTTGTGCATGTTGCCATAGGGTCGCGTTCAACCAGAGCATATTGAAAATCATAGTCTCGTAATACGGGTCATAATGGGTCCCGTTGGTTTGGTCCCAGAAGTAGTCTTCATTGGGCACTTCATCACCAAAGACCTCAGTGGAAATGCGGCTCATCCATTGCCATTTTCCTTCGTCACCTGCAAAGGCGGACACACCTCCTCCGAAATGGACGAAGACGTAGCTCACATTGAACCGGCGGCATATCTTGAGCGCCTCAATAGGATCTGTTTCCATGAACATACGTCCCACCCACGCTATCTGCGTCTTATTATTCGTCGCATTATCCACGACAGTGGGGCGCTGAGCGGCTTGCCGAGTCCAGTACCCGTAGTCCCACCACGACATCATTATACTGTCTGGTGGGGTGTGATGTTGCATCCATCCGAACGTTTCGAGGTAATCATAATATATTACAGTATCTCCGTTTGCCATTCGGAATCCTAGGGTAATTTCAGGTGAACCCATATTATCTGTGGCTGCAACTGCCGTATAAGTCGAGGCAAGAAGAAGGATGATGATGAAGAAGTAGGAGATTGTTGCAAAACCCCGTGTAGCTGGAGGTGTAATACGACGGCGGCGTCGGGTAAGAATTGGCCGTTGCCAGAAGATGGTTCGGAAAGGACGAATGGACATCATGAGGCCATAAGAACCCAGAATCGCGGCAGCCGGGGCTAGAATAAGGGTTAATCGTATCATAGAGCCAGTGAAATACATAGCTGTAAGTGCAAAGATGATTAACAAAATGTCAGAGTCTCTTTCACGGCGAAAGGCAATGTAAAATCCAAAGGGCATGAGAAGAACCAAAATTCCGAGATTATACCAAAACGTCGCCCAGGGTGAAGGAAGGTGTTCACCTACTGAGGCGAGGAGAAACGCCTGTTGCCGGATTAATGGATCAATTACGGTCAGGAATTTACTACCAATATCCCCAAAAAGTCCCAAGTCTTCTGTCGCCGTTGAAAGAGTGACGATTAAGCCCGATTGATACAAGTAACCCAAACCAACGACAATGAGAGCACACATAGCCCCAAAGATGTAAGCTAGATACGGTCGCAACCGACTAGAAAGTGAACCCAACCTACTGGGAAGGCTAATTTCAGTAACCCGATATACTCGGACGAGTTCAATAAGCAATAGGAGCCCAAATACACCAAGAGGTATTAGTCCCGTTGAAGACGTCACCCAATCAGGGCCAATTCGGGGAACACAGATAGCTATGAGAAACCCTGTTAAAACGACACCAGAATAGGCAAGAAACAACCTCCGCGAATACTTACGGAGTAACACCATGACTAACGCAAAAATGGCGAAAATCTGAAACATATACAGATAAACACTCCAACTCGCTGCGAGGAGTCCAAGTGAAAGCCCCCCAAAGATGGCTGAAGCAATTGATCCTTTTCGCAAGGCGCGAACAAAGAAGAACAAGGTTAGGATGATTGCTACAATTCCAATTGCTTCATTGTCAAAGAAGCCGGTTACGGTTCGTTGTGTGTAAGCTGGAATAATTGCCATGAAGAAGGCTGCTAAAAGCCCGATTTCCTTCGATCCAATTTCACAGCCAAGAACATAGATGGCGAGAACTCCAAAGAGCCCAAATATTGCAGGATAAAGCACCGCAGTCGTCATCAAATCAATTTGAATTCCCAAAGCTTGAAAGCCTAAGTATAATA
>JAEOSA010000091.1 GCA_016840595.1 Candidatus Hermodarchaeota archaeon
TGGGAATCATTGAACGATCCATTGTAGAGATTGCAGGTCCTTTACCCAGTTTTGCTGCCGCTTCTTCAGGTTTAATTCCAGGCATATCACCCGCAAGATCGACTTCTAAGGCAAATCCCACATCTGGTTCAATGATGTGTGCGGTTGTTCGTGCTCCGCGAAGGCCCACTTCTTCTTGAACTGTAGCAGCACCAACCACAGTATTGGGGTGGCTGATTTTTTCTTCCTTTAATTTATAAACGATTTCCATGGCAATGAATGCCCCAAGTCGATCATCAAAGGCTTTTGCCGCTGCAAGTTTTCCATTACGAATAAGTTGGAACGAGGAATCAGGAACTATCGGGTCGCCGATCTGAATTCCCATTTCCTTGATATCATCTTCTGACGAAGCACCTACATCAATGAACATCTCTTTCAATTCAACAACTTTCTTTCGTTCCTCGGGTGAGAGGACATGTGGGGGCTTTGCTCCAAAAACTCCAAAGTGACGGTCATTTTTTCGTGTTCGAATTATCACTTTCTGACCAAGAACGACCTGACTCCACCATCCACCAAGGGGATTCACTTTGAGGAATCCTTCTTTAGTAATCCCTGAAACAATAAATCCTACTTCATCAACCTGACCAGCGAAGAGAATTCGAGGGCGTTCCGCTGATCCCTTCTTGATGAATTGTACGCTTCCCAATTTATCTATGGAAATTTCATCAGCTATTGGGCGCATTTTCTTCGCAACAATGGCGGTTGCCTCTCGTTCGAAGCCACTGGGACCAAATGAATCAACCAGAGTTTGTAGCAATTTAATTCGTCTTGAATCCATATTGTGTCACCTACAACGAATTCCCCTGATTAGTTAGATAAGCTTTTTTCAGGCACAGATACTTGGATAATACTTGTTATTCCCATGATGAACAGGTTTTTTCAATATGAAAAGCCTATTCGAGCGTAAAGGAGCGTTTGAAAAACAATGCCTGTGACAGTTGAAGAGCTTGCAAAGTTAATAGATCATACGCGTCTTAAACCGGAAACGAAACGCGCGAAAATCCAAGAACTCTGTGAAGAAGCCCTAGCATACGAATTCGCCTCGGTTTGTATTAATCCAGTCCATGTCGAATATGCCGCAGAACTTCTGAAGGGCTCTTCAGTTGATGTATGTTGTGTTGTAGGCTTTCCCTTGGGTGCCACTATGAGCGAAGTCAAAGCTTTCGAAACCAAAGAATCCATCCAAAAAGGGGCAACCGAAGTTGATATGGTAATCAATGTAGGTGCCCTCCGTGACAAAAATTATGATTTAGTCCGTTCAGACATCGAAGCTGTCGTTAAAGCTGCTGATGGTAAGATTGTCAAGGTCATATTAGAAACTGGTTTACTAATTGACGACCAGAAACGCAAGGGATGTATCTTGAGCAAAGAGGCAGGAGCTCATTTTGTCAAAACTTCAACTGGATTTGGTCCTATGGGAGCGACCCCTGATGATGTCCGATTGATGCGTAAAACCGTTGGCAGTAAAATGGGAGTTAAAGCAGCCGGTGGTATCCGAAGTTTCAAGGATGCTCTCCGTTTGATTGATGCTGGGGCAACTCGCTTGGGCACGAGTTCCGGTGTTGCCATTGTGGAAGGGTATCGCTGGGCCGGTTATAGTGATGCCTGGCTAGAACCAGATAAACCCTGTTGGACGTGCCCTAGTCGCCAAGCAAGTCTCGGAAAACAACCCAAAGAAGTCTATCTTTGGTATAAGGAGCGGTGTGTCACCTGTCCACACCGAGAACAAAACATCTTCAATGACTAGGAGGGCTCACAATGACAACAACTAATCAACATCTTTTCACCAGCACAAAATTGCTCAAGGTTTCACTCACAAGTCAAACCTCAAAGGAACTTCCTCTATCTTCCACAGATTTCACTCACTTCCTTGGCGGACGGGGATTGGGAGTAAAGCTGGTGTATGATGCAGTAACACCTGAGATTGCTCCACTTTCACCTGACAACCTTTTGGTTTTCGCTATTGGTCCGTTAACTGCGACAATCGCTCCAACCGCTGGACGAACCGCCATAATTACGAAATCACCGCTAACCGGTACAATCTTCGATTCTAATGTAGGCGGGTATTTTGGACCTCAACTTCGTCGTGCTGGTTATGCTGCACTCATTTTCGAGGGTCGTGCCTCTTCACCAGTGTACCTATGGATTAATGATGGTAAAATTGAATTTCGATCTGCAGAGGGAATCTGGGGTAAAGAGGTTAGTCCGTCTACTGATTTGCTTCTTGAGAAGACCGACAGTAAAGCACAAGTGGCATGTATTGGTCCGGCTGGTGAAAATCAGGTTAAATTAGCCGCGATTATGACTGACAAACATCGTGCTGCTGGTAGAGGAGGGGTGGGCGCCGTTATGGGTTCAAAGAACCTGAAAGGCGTAGTTGTTAAAGGAACTCAGAAGGTGGCTGTTGCCAATACTGAGCAATTAGACAAGGTGATTATTCGAGTCCGCAGACTAATTAAGAAGGACTCGATAACCAACAAATCACTCCCAGTTTACGGAACCCCCGTACTAGTAAATCTTGCAAATGAATATGGACTGTTACCAACTCACAACTTCCAAGAAGGAACATTTAATGACGCTGAAGGAGTTTCAGGTGAAAAACTCTTAGAACGATTGTTTGTGAAAAGATACCACTGCTTTGGCTGTCCTATTGGGTGTGGACGAATTAGCCGTGCTTATGATGAAGAAGGTGGGGGGCCTGAATATGAAACAATTTGGGCGTTGGGTCCCCAATGTGGAATAAACGACTTGGAATGGATTGCCGCAGCCAACTTTCGCTGCAACGAACTTGGCCTTGATACAATCTCTCTCGGAAGTACTCTTGGCTGTGCCATGGAGTTAGTTCAAAAAAGAAAACTCAAAGCCCCACTAAAGTTTGGTGAAACAGCAGGGTTAATGGAACTCATTGATGACGTTGCCCTGTCTCACGGACTGGGGGCTGAACTGGGAGAAGGATCTAAGGCTTTTTCGGCTCGTTATAATGCTCCTGAATTAAGCATGACCGTGAAAGGTTTAGAGCTTCCTGCTTATGATCCGCGGGGGGTTCAAGGACATGCGCTATCTTATGCGACTTCAAATCGGGGAGGGTGTCATCTGCGAGCCTATTTGATTGGTCCTGAAATTTTGGGTTCACCGGTTCTGGTGGACCGTGACCGAACCGAAGGGAAAGCCGGATTAGTCGTTCTCTTCCAGAACCTTTCTGCCGCCATGGATTCCCTTGTTCTTTGCCGATTTACTACGTTTGCCTTTACTGTTGAAGACTATGCAGACTTGTTAGCTGCGGCAACAGGTTTGTCAATTGATGGAAAGGAATTACTTCGGATAGGAGAAAGAATCTGGAATCTAGAACGCCTCTATAATCTCCGTGAGGGCTTTTCTGCAAAGGATGATTGTCTCCCTCCAAGGTTCTCCACTCCTCTACCAGAGGGTGGATCTCGAAGACGAATAGCACATCTTGATGAAATGCTCCCCGAATATTACCAACTCCGTGGCTGGGATAAGAAAGGGCAACCAACACAAACTCGGTTAAAACAGCTGAATTTAGCATAGTACATGAATCTTGGAGTGTGTTATGTTTGTCAGGACAGAAGACTTTTCTTAATACAGAATGGTAGCAGACAATACTCGACTTGAGGCTTATCGAATGACAGAAACTCAGGAAACTCCATATCCAAGTTATCGTACAATGCGAATTATCTCTATCATATTATCTCCCCCTGCCATAGCCTTCGGAACGGTTATAGTGTTTGCCTTCTTTTCCCCCATAGGAACAGGATTACTTCAGCCCTTGCACTCGTTTCTTCTCGGATTATTTCTCATTGTTATTGGTCCCATTCTCCCACTTACAACCATGGTTGCTCTTGGAAAATTGACCTTTGATGTTCGAAATCGACGAGATCGTCCGCTTCTTTACCTTGCAGCTATCCTTGTTTACAGCGCTGGGGCAGTCGTGGCTTGGTTCTATCAAAATCACACCATGGCTGTACTTGCAGTTGCTTATGCGGCAGTAACCTCAGCTATCGCAATTGTGAGCCTTTTCTGGAAAGTATCCGCCCATGCGGCGGGTGTTGCTGGTCCTATTACAGGTTTAATCTGGATTTATGGAATTATACCTGTTCCCTTTCTATTACTCGCCGTCCTCGTTGCATGGGCACGTTGGCGTCAAGGGCTTCACACAATTACCCAATTAATCAGTGGTATACTTATTGCCATGATTGTAACAGCAGGAGTCTATTGGTTATATTGGAGTGTTCCGTTTATTTCCTAGAAAATTTAGGTTATGCTATCTGAATGTTGATTTGGAGTGTTTCTGGATAGCCCGGCTTGAGAGCGAGTTCGTAGAGAAGTACTCCTTTGGTTTCACGCCGTTCTGCGACAACAGGCTGTTTAGGCAAATGAACTTGCGCCCCTGCCAATTGAATTGCGATCCCCTCAGAATCTTGAGATAACGCTTCAACAGCGAGTATATGGAAGGTCACGGTTGCAGTCAGTTCTTTTGCAACAACAAGCCACAGTCCGATTGCGATATTGGTTTTACTAGGATCCTGAAGAGTTAGACAAGTGTAGATTCCGTCATTAGAGTAGGTGCTACAAAGAATTGGGGTTTCATCATACCATATTAGGTCATTTGGTTGTGGTGCTATTCGGAGGAATGGAAAGCTTCGAAGTTTTTGTGTGGTTTGGCCATTAATATCCAGTTGCAGTTCGAATTGGAGGTTGAAGCGGAAATGTTCGTCAGCAAGGGTGATGTTGGTTTCAGCATCTTCTAGCCGGAATCCTGCGGTGAGTAAGGAATCTTCACCTAGTTGAAAAGCCCAACGGCGTTCAAGTTGTTGGGTAAGTTTGGCTTGGTCTGGGGATCCAATTTGGCCTGCTTCTTGGAGTAATTCGGTTAGTTTTCGTCGTGCAGTGTCGATGTTCATTTTCCCTTCGCTTAGAAAGCTAAATGTAAGCGGAATTTGAGCGTTGAGAATTCGATAGGCTTGCAGTCGGTTTACTGAATCCGAAGCATCGGTGGTTTCTAAGGCTTTGATGGCTTCAATGTAGGTTTGATTCCATTCTTCGAATATGGGTAATTGTGCAGGAATACTAGTAGCCATGGTTAATCGTGCGCGCATGAGTTGGTCATATTGGGATAAGGCTGCTTCAATATCACTGGGATTTCCTTGGGTTGAAGCTGCTTGGAGGGCCTTCTGAATTTGTGTTGTCGCTCTCCGTAAAAGTCGTAACCGTTGAGGGACAGAGGGAGTAATTGTGGCTAGTTTTGCGGTTGCTGTGCCAGCTGCGCTCAAAGCGAGTATCTGACTTGTTGTGTCACCACGTGAGGACGCGGCTTTAGCTAAAGTCTGAGCGAATTGCTCACTTTGTGTCAGAAGCTGTTCCCATTGTGAATCCTCTTCTGGTCGTTCATCGTGAACAAGTTCGTTAATATCGCGTAACAGTAAGAATCCAAACGGAAATGTCTCGCCTGTCAACTCGGACGATGAAGGTGTGAAGGTGAATGTCTTTTCAGCAAAATCACGTGCATCCTCTTTTAGTTTTGATACATCATTGGCTTCTTGGGTTTCACGGAGCCGTTGAATAACAATCCAAACTAGTAGAGAACCTGCCTTGAGTGTTTCATTACGCTTTTTGGCTTTAACATTGGCAACAAGTGCTGTTGAAGCAAATTCTTCTAGTTTATCAAGTTCCTTTGATGGAAAGGTTGCTTGGATTTTCCCTGAGGAATCAGGGATTGTTTTGGTAAGTAGGAGTTGAAGGGCGAGCTGTGCACGAATTTGTGGGTCCTTTGTTTGGAAGTAAAGTTGTTCATTGAGTTGATGGCTTTGTTCCAAGAGGTGCTTTGCTGGTTCGCTTAATGTTTCAGCTGGATATTGAGCTAAATTTGATGCTACAGCTGAAATAACTTCCAAATCCTGTTCGCTAATTTTTGCAATCTTTTTACTTTCGCCAATAATTTGATTCGTATGTTCTGTTGCTGTTTTGAGAAGTTCTTGTTTTTCCTCATCAGGGGCCGTGTCTGCCAAGCGAAGTAGTGCTTGGATAAATTCCCGATTCAAGACTTTGTATTTCGCTGGTTCGGTACCAAGTTGTTGTAGTTGCTTGATGTTTGTTTGTTGGAATTGTACATGTAATTGGGCTAATTGATACCGTGATTCACGGCTGGAAAGCTGAGGAATTAGTCTACTGATTAGTGTGTCAATCCGTTTTGAAGCACGTAAAAGGAATGTCTCATCCGCTGGACGATCAAGGAGTGGCGTAGTACTAACAAATGTTTGTAAAACGCCCGTTACTGCTTCTTCCAGAGCTTCAGTTGAGTCGGAAGGAATCTCTCCAATTAAGTGAACGAGATGCTCCAATTGTTTAACCGCACCACTTAGACTATCAGAAGCTCGGAAGTGAAAAGTCGCGGTTCTTGAAAAACGGAGACTGCGAAGTAAGTCGTCTCCAAATGCCTTTCCTGGTTTTCCTTGAGCAAGTTCAAACCAGATTTGACTAGCTCGGGTTGCTAGTTTTGCTGTCAGATACGCATCACGTAGTTCTACGGCTGCGTTCATAGCCGTCGTGATTTGGGTTAACTGAGATTGACGAAGCTTTGCAGTGGTCATGGTTTTTTCGATTCGGTCCTTCAAATGGTGTTCACTTAAATCTAGGATCTCGAGGCTATCCATGGCTCGAACAGCGGTAAGAATGGTCATTCCTTGAGTGTCGCCACGTTGTTTTATTGCTTGAAACAAGCTCTTCCAACATTTCTGTAATTTCCGTAATTGGACAATTAGCTTCGTGGGTTCTGTTTCTTCACATAATGTTAGAAGAACTGGTTTGACTTTGGTGATTTGATATGCGAGAAGTGAACGCCGTTGATATTTTTCAGTAAAATCAATGAGTTGCTGATATTCTGCTTTCAATGTCGTTTCAGGCACTACAAGAAGACGATGAAGAAAAACCATGAGGATTCTGTCTATGGTTTGTGCTAGGGTTGTTTCTAGGGTCTCTAAAAGGGTTGAAATCGCAGATCCTTCAAGAGCAAGCAGCTCTAGACGATGTTCTCCTTCGGGAACGGTGCCTAACAGCCAATGGATTTTCCATAATAATTCGAGGGGTTCTACTTTTCTTTTTGCAGTAATATTTGCCAAAATACTTTCCATGTGTCGGCGACCCGCTTGCCGGGTTTCGAGGGCTTCTCGGATTGAAATATCTGTTAATTTAGCTAATTTAACTGCATCAATCAGCTTCTTCTCAGCTAAAAATAACTGAGCCAATTCACTAACACCATTGGCTTCCATTTTCTTTCGAATCTTTGCAGGAAAATTAGCAATATCTGCAATCGGAATGGAGGGTTGACCTACCATAATTAGCACCGTCTATTCACTAGGAAGGGGAGGAATACAAGGATAAGAAATTTTGCTGAAGGGCGTTACTTGGCTTTTGCTCTCGCAGATTCAACACGTTAGTGAAGACCCATTCCAGGTTTTTTAAACTGCCTCATCTGGAATCTTTAAACAGCACTATGGGTTTGGGTAATTCTTATCCTAGGTGAAGACAATCCATATCTCATCTCTCCTCATCTATTTTAGAAGAGGTGCGCTAATCACTTTGATAATTGCCTTCACCTACCCAGTAATTGCCCTGTTTCACGATAATTTTACCTTCTTTGTGTTCCCAGTATAGTTGAGTTAGGAGAGAAGGCCAGAAGCCAAAAACAAGGACGCCCAAGAT
>JAEOSA010000321.1 GCA_016840595.1 Candidatus Hermodarchaeota archaeon
GACGTTATTTCAGTCTCCGGAACCAGGTCATGACACCAAAACCGCGTCTTCCCCCTGACCAGTTCCTCATTGTGCGGGGAGCACATCAGCACAATCTGAAGCACATCGATATTAAGTTGCCAATTGGTCGGCTTACTGTGATAACCGGCGTGTCGGGTTCGGGAAAGAGCACGCTTGTTGAACACGTGCTCGTGCCAACATTGAAAAAGAAAAAGCCAATTGGTTGCGAAGGAATCGAAGGTCCCCATATCAGACCAGTAATGGTCGACCAAAGTCCCATTGGGAAAAATCCGCGATCAAATCCTGCCACTTACACAAAGCTTTCTGATATTATAAGAGACCTTTATGCTGAGGCTACTGGCTTGTCTAAATCTCACTTCTCCTTTAACCGCCCAGAAGGAGCGTGCCCTACCTGTAAAGGAATTGGAGCGACGGAAATCAAAATGCGATATTTGCCATCACTTTGGATTCCCTGCGCTGACTGTGATGGTCAACGGTTCAACGAAAAGGTTCTAGCTGCAGCCGTCAAATTCGGTGATCAAAAACTATCAATCGCAGATTTCTACTCACTCTCAATTCAAGAGATAGAAGACCTTGTGTTAAAGTCTTCATGGTTATCACCTTCTAGGCGTAAAGCAGCCCATGGAATTCTTCAGGCCCTCATTGATGTAGGTCTTGGATATCTGGAGCTTGGTCAACCTTCACCCACACTCTCCGGCGGTGAGGCGCAACGCGTCAAATTGACCAAACACTTAGGACGGAACAAGCTAAACAATCAGCTAATCGTTCTTGATGAACCCTCAACGGGACTTCATCCACAGGACCTTCATGGACTACTCAAAGTCCTAGATCGATTGGTTCGAAGAGGCGCAACTATCGTCATTGTCGAACATAATACGGACGTTATACGGGCAGCTGATTGGATTATTGACCTAGGACCAGGAGCTGGACCCAAAGGAGGTGAACTCCTCTATGCAGGTCCGCTAGAGGGGCTCCATGATGTAAAGGAATCAATGACTGGAAGCGTGCTTGAAAATGAGAAGGCTGTTCAACCACGAAAACCATCTAGGAAAGCCAGAAGCCCGACAACAAATGTCATCTCGATTCGGAATGCGAAAGCAAATAACCTGAAGAGTGTCGATGTGGACATCCCAAAGGGAACTCTAACCGTCGTTACCGGTGTTTCCGGTTCAGGGAAATCAAGTCTGATACGAGACGTGCTCCAAACCGAAGCACGACGACGTTACTTAGAATCACTTTCGATATTCGAACGCCAAGGTGTTCGCGAAAGCGCAGAAGCACCTGTCGACGTTATAACAGGATTAGGCGTGACCTTGACTGTTGCGCCGCATCATGCACACTTGTGGAGCCATATCCCCCAGTTCACTCGCCGAAACAGTGTTGGGGCAATCTCTGAACTCAGCTTTCACGTTGCGAATTTGCTTGCTTCACTTGGCGAACGTCAATGCTTGAAATGCGGAGCGAAAATGAAACGGGAAAAGGTATGGGTCTGTCCACAATGCAATGCCACAGCGCCCATAGCCAAAGCTCGCCATTTCTCAGGAGCACACTTTGCCAGTTCATGTAGTAAATGCAGTGGACTTGGCTCCTTTCAAGCTCCGCAACCCGAAAAACTCATCATTCACCCAGAAAAGCCGCTATGCGCAGGAGCTATGTGGTCACCAGGATACTGGCCGAAAACCTATCTGTGCAAAGATCAACCTATCATTTCAGCACTTGGCGAGCGGTACGGGTTCGACCCGTTCAAGACACCATGGAACAAAATGACAGAAGAAGCGCAGAATGCCTTTCTATTTGGCGATGATGAAACCTACGTGATTATCTATAAGAGCAAATCAACTGGACCGATGAAGGGAAAGTTGCGAACCAATAAGTGGAAATGGCGGGGATTCTTCGGAAAGGATAGCTGGCTGTGGGATTGGGACATCCACGGAACGTACACTAAGACAGTGATTTGCCCAGAGTGTAATGGAAAAGGGCTGCTTCCTGAATTTCTGG
>JAEOSA010000322.1 GCA_016840595.1 Candidatus Hermodarchaeota archaeon
AATTCTCACTTACGAAGAACAACTTGCGACTAAAGTTCTCTTTGCTGTAGCCGATTGTTATGGGCAAGCCAACATGACACCAATTGGCCCTAGCGAGTTTCAGGTGTCAGTACTTCGCCTTCAATTGCGATTTATCTGTCAAGGAGAAGCAATTCTATTTACCGAAATCCGTGCAACCGCTCCAGAAGATCTTGAAGCCTTTACTCGATGTTTTGGTCAGGCGCCTCAGCTTACAGCTGATGGGCAACAGACCGTGGGAGCAGGAGGTCCTACGCCTTCACCAGAAACCGCAGAGGAGACTGAACAGGAATCAGTTTTTGACGCGATGCGGGAACAACTTTCTCAACTGACGACAGAACCCACATCTAAAGAACCCGTTGAAGAAGCCGCTGAATCCGAATCAGAAGACGAAGAGGAAGGAAAGAGCGGATCCAAAGATTTTGAACTGTTCAGCTAAAGCATCCTCTGGACTCCAATCAAACCAGAGATTTCCTTGTAGGTGTTACAAGAGTTGGAACTAACTATTCATGGCGCAGGTCAAACCGTTACGGGGAGCATGTTCCAAATTCAAACAAAAACCACCTCTTTTCTTTTTGATTGTGGTCTTTTTCAAGGAAATCCTACAGAACAAGCTCAGCGAAATCGAACCTTTTCCTTTGACCCGTCCACCCTTGATTATGTTATTTTGAGTCATGCTCATCTTGACCATTGTGGACGACTCCCTTTACTTGTCCGGGCTGGTTTTCGTGGTCCAATATATGCCAACCATGCGACAGCGGATCTATGCGATCTCCTGCTAAGAGATGTAGCTGAATCAGAGGAAGAAGACGCGACAAGGGCCCGATCACGCCAAAGAACCATAAAAAGCAATCACATCTTTGATCCAGAACCCCTCTTTACTGTAAAGGATGCGGAACAAGCAATCCAACAATTTCGAAGAGTCAAATATAACTCAAAAAAAGCGCTTCCCGGGAATGTCACACTTTGCTTTCGAGATGCAGGTCATATTCTGGGCTCGTCTATAGTAGAAACATGGGTTGAAGAGCGAGGGAAAGTCGTTCACATAGTTGACACGGGAGATATCGGAAGAAAGAACACTCCCCTAATCCGCGACCCCGATTATCCATCCGCAGCCACTTACCTGCTCTGCGAATCAACCTATGCCAACCGCACACACGAATCCCTTTCTAAAACAATCAAACGCTTTGAACAGGTCATTATCAGAGCAGACCGACATCGGAGTCATATCCTAGTACCTGCCTTTGCCATTGGTCGAACACAGGCACTAATCTATGCCCTGAATTACCTTGTAGAAAATTCACTGGTACCCATAATTCCCGTGGCAATTGATTCTCCTCTTGCCATTAGGGCTACCGAGATTTTCAAACGCCACAAAGAGTGCTTCGATGAAGAAACGTGGAACCTCATTAAATCCGGTGATGCTCCTTTGGATTTCAAAGGTCTTCAATATATTGAGTCCCATGAAGACAGTGATCGTTTAAGCCAACAAAGTGGACCCATACTGATTGTTGCAGGTTCGGGAATGATGAATGGAGGACGGATTCTCCGCCACCTTTATCGACGGATTGAAGATCAAAAAACGCACTTGATGATTATTGGATTTCAGGCGCCAGGAACGTTGGGTCATCGAATTATCCAAGGAACACGCAATGTGACACTTTATGGGCGAAAAAGGCGAGTTCGTGCACGAATAGAGCAATTGTACGGGTTCAGCGCTCATGCGGATAAACCGGAGCTCAAGAGTTTTCTTGCTTCACTCCGCGAGAATGCACCCCAACATGTCTTTTGTGTCCATGGAAGCCCCAATGCATGCCGAGGGCTCACACGATTGGTCAAAAAGCATTTACGATGCCAGGCTACGGCTCCCGAGATTGGGCAACGGTTTGTATTAGCCTAGTCCTGAGCAGAGAAGTGAATCTTAGGCATGGGCAGATACTTTCTCTACCCGAAGCCAAGGGTTTTGGCGAGTGAATTCGAAAAGCGAATTTGTAAAC
>JAEOSA010000323.1 GCA_016840595.1 Candidatus Hermodarchaeota archaeon
GGCTTTTGTACCATTTTCGAAATCATCTGCAGATATGGTGCCACTAAATGGTAGTTGGAGATGAACGTGAACGTCAATAGCTCCCGGAAACACACGCATCCCCTTAGCGTCAATAACCTGTGTCCCAGAGTCCGGTTTGAGATCTTGGGAGATTACTGCAATTTTCTCACTTGTTATCCCAATGTCTGCGTGAAGGGTTTCAGTGGCTGTGACAATGGTCCCATTTTTCACAATCATATCCAGCTTCATTACGTGTCACATCTCCACGGTTTCAACGATTTTACGCCCTTTATGAGTTTGGGAAATGCCTAAATTACGACAAACTAATGTCTACTCTAATTACTTGTTTTGGTGAGAACGTTGCGAAAAGTTCGGATTGGATTAGTGCAAACCCGCTGGGAAGGTAAAGTTACCGATGATAAGACCATTCGAACCAATGTAGAGAAAATGATTCAAAAACACGAAGCGTACACTGAAACAGCTGCAAAAGAGGGTGCTCACTTTCTTTGTTTCCAAGAACTCTTTTTTGGTCCATATTTTTGTGCAGAACAGAAACCCCGTTGGTATAAATTTGCCGAACCGATTCCTGGCCCCATTAGTAATCGGATGAGTCATTTAGCGAAAAAGCATAACATCATTCTCATTGTCCCCATGTATGAGGAAGAGATGAAAGGCGTCTACTATAATACCGCTATCGTCATCGACCAAGACGGACAGATTCTGGGTAAATATCGAAAAACCCACATTCCGCATCTCGGTCCTGGATTTTGGGAGAAGTTCTATTTTCGACCCGGAAATCTGGGATATCCGGTCTTCGAGACCATGTACGGCAAGATTGGTGTGTATATCTGTTATGATCGGCACTTTCCAGAAGGAGCACGGGCTTTGGGATTAAATGGAGCAGAGATTGTCTTCAATCCCTCTGCGACCGTCGCAGGATTATCGGATCATCTGTGGACAATAGAACAACCTGCACATGCTATCGCCAATGGATATTTCATCGCTGCCATCAATCGGGTTGGGGAAAGTCCATGGAAGACGGGAACCTTCTATGGAAGCTCATATGTCGCAAATCCTCGTGGTGAAATTGTCAAACAAGCTTCTGCTGATCAAGATGAACTGCTACTTGTCGATATTGATTTGGACATGATTAAAGAAGTTCGAAATACTTGGCAGTTCTTCCGCGATCGTCGTCCTGACCTGTACAAGGACCTATGTGAGACTTGACTAGATAGAGCTAGAGGTTCTTTTCGACTATTGTGAATGCCTTGTCAAGTATCTGATAGGCTTGGTCCATTTGCTCTCTTGTGAGTTCCAAAGGAGGTTGTATGCGGATGGCATTCCCATCGATTCCTCCTTTGCCGATGAGTAAACCCTCGTTCTTACAAAGTTCCATGACTTGAAGCATTTCTTGCGTCGCGGGCTCCTTTGTGGTTTGGTTTCTCACCAATTCGATGCCCAGCATCATTCCTTGCCCACGGACCTCCCCGACAATTTTGTGCTCTTCTTTGAGGGCTTCTAACAGCTTTTTCAGGTAGGTTCCATGTTCCATGGCCCGTTGGAGGTAATTACTTTCTTGGATGATATCTAACACTGCGATTGCTGCGGCGCAAGAAAGCGGGTTTCCACCAAACGTAGCAAAGCTATCCGTGGTGGTGTACTCTTCAGCGTACTTTGGATGCGTTAGGAATCCGCCGATTGGAATGCCACTCCCAAAGCCCTTTGCCATTGTAATAATGTCTGGTGTGACACCTGTATGTTGGATTCCCCACCATTTGTCGCCTGTTCGTCCAAACCCGGTTTGTACCTCATCGCTGATGTAGAGCCCCCCAAATTCTTTGACGATTTCGTGGGTTATCTGGAAAAATTCAGGAGGTGGTTGAATAATGCCACCTACGCCTTGGATTGGTTCGACAATGAATGCGGCAATGGCCTTATTAGTTTGGGTTCGAATGATTTCACGTAGGTATCGGGCACATTGCACATCGCACTCAGGATATTCCTTTCCAAAGG
>JAEOSA010000324.1 GCA_016840595.1 Candidatus Hermodarchaeota archaeon
CATTCGCCTATACCGCCGACGTAGAGATCTGCGATTCGATCCCGGCGAGAGTCGTTTTGGGTTGCCGGGTGATAGTAGAAGGAGTCATTCATCCTCAGAGGTTCCAGTATGTATTCTGTGACGAAGGCATCGAGTGGCACTCCTGTCTTGATTTCTATAATAGCTCCAAGTACTTCCGTCCCCGCGTCGCTGTACCAGAACTTGCTCCCTGGCGTGAACTCTGGCCCAATTATACCGATCTCATTGGCCATTGAATACAGCGTCTCGTACTCATCGGCTGCGGTTATTATGGACAGGGGTAGCCCGCTACGGTGGGTCAAGAGCTGCTCAACTGTGATGTTCTGTGAATTCTCGTTATCGAATCCCGGCAAGTATTCCACCGCCTTACTATCCAGACGAAGATACGCTTCATCTATCAGGATTTGGATGGCGGCACCGGTTATCGGCTTGGTCATTGATCGAATGTTGAACAACGTGTTTCTCTCCATTGGGATTTCGTTCTCTCGATCTTTCCATCCAACTACTTCATGGAGCACGATCTTTCGGTTCTTGATCACTACGAGCTCTGCTCCGACAATCAGTTCTTCATTGAAGTAGCCTCGGACAGTGTTAGCCAATTCTGCGACTGATTCGTTGGAAATTCCTTGGCTCTCGGGTGAGGCGTACGAGAACATGGAGGCCTCCGGAGTCGGCTGATAGGTTTGGTTGTATTGATCAACGTAAAAGACGGCCACGAAGCTTATGATCAACAGGGAGATACCAATTGCGGGCAGAGATATTCTTCGAGCATTTCCCATTTCTAGTTCAACCCCAAAGTCATATGGGGCACGTGTGAGTTCATCTCAATCATCGTGTCACCATGGCAGATAGGTGCATTTGGTTATTTTGGTAAATTGGCAAAAACTTGTTTTAGGTTTTGTTGATATTCTCTGAAGGCGTTCCGCCCTTTTTTTGTGAGTTTTAGTGCTGTGTGTGGCTTTCGTTCAATGAATTCTTTGACTATTTCCACGTAACCTGCTTCTTCAAGCTTGCTCAAATGAGATGATAGATTACCGGGAGTCATCTGAAGTTGATGTTGGAGGAAGAGGAAGTCTGCGCTTTCAACGACGTAGAGTTGGGTCATGATCATTAATCTAGTTGGTTCGTGGATCAATCGATCGATGTTCTTTAGATTAGCGGGATTTTTCGACATTGGGCCCTTCACCTTGTGGAAGTGGGTATTTTCGCATGAATTGCGTCAAAAGAACAAAGCCATTGATGATAATCACAAGTCCAATCGCTAGAAGGAAATACCCGAATGGAATAGTAATGAAGTGCCCTGCAAGAAATAGTACTAGGGTCAATAGTCCATATGCGTAAAGCCGATTGAGACCCATGATGTATGCGAAGAGGCTTGATATAGCAGCCGCTGAAATACCGATGATGATCATACCGTTTGAAATGATGAGATTCCTCAGTGTTAATGCCCAAGCTTGACTTGATGAGAAAGAGAAAACCATGAATGCTCCCAAACCTGCTACCATAAGCCCCAAGAAGACAGCCGTTAACTTGTTCGCTCCTCTGCTTCCAAATTTCACATAGCCAATCCTCGGCATTGTTATTCGTTTCTTAGCTGAAATCCAAATAGGCACCATAATCGCAGGAAAAATCGCAGGAATAACAAACCACGTGCTAAACTCTGTCTCAGTCATAAGTAAGATGCCTAAGGCAAACAACAGAACATAAACGCCGACAAATATGTCAATCAAACCATCTTGATGATAGGACATGTATGTCCGTCTCTCGACTTCCCTCAAACTCGTTTTTGTATTCATCTTATCACAAGATATTATAAACTACATTCTCACATAAAAAGGTTTGCATCACAAAGTAATTTATGCGGCGTTTTGTAGATGCATGCATGCAAAAAGAGTGTGCAGCCAAAATATTTTTGAATCAATCATTGAACCAGCAAAATGATCCTCAGGACAAGGTGATGAAATGCCTCTCAAGGATGAAACCATGCTG
>JAEOSA010000325.1 GCA_016840595.1 Candidatus Hermodarchaeota archaeon
TATCAACGCGAAATCGAAGAGAAAGAACGAACCATTGTCGGAGTAAACGACTACATCACAGATGATATGTTAGAAATTCCAGTTCTAAAAATCGATCCCGAAGTAGAGCGAACTCAACTCGCACGGTTACGCAAAACCCGAAAAACACGCAATAATAAGAAAGTCGATCTATTGTTGAGCCGATTACAGAAGGCCGCTGAAGGAACAGAGAATCTGCTTCCACATATTTTAGCAGCGGTTAGAGAGTATGCAACCGTTGGTGAGGTGTGCAACGCATTACGTGACGTATTTGGTGAATATCAAGAACCCATAATATTCTAACACAAAAAGTCGATGAGTTGAACTGTATGACAGAAGCAGAACAAAAAATTCGGGTGTTGATTGCTAAACCCGGTCTTGATGGGCATGACCGCGGGGCAAAGGTTGTTGCTCGTGCCCTGCGGGATGCTGGTTTCGAAGTGATTTACACTGGACTTCGGCAAACACCTGAACAAGTTGCGGAAGCAGCTTTGCAAGAGGATGTAAATGTTGTCGGTTTGAGCATCCTTTCTGGGGCTCATATGCGCCTTTTTCCAGAGATAATGAAGTTGTTGAAAGAAAGAGGTATGGATGACATTCTTGTGATAGCAGGTGGCATCATTCCCGAGGATGACATTAAACCATTGAAGAAGCTTGGAATTAAGGCAATTTTTGGTCCTGGAACCCCAACCACTGAAATTGTCGAATACATTCGGGCAAGCGTCAAATGAATTAACGGAGGACACTGTTGCACACTTTAGGAGTACCGTGGGTGAGGCTGTTTTCATGACCCAGGATACACGTAAACTGATTAAACAGCTCTTGAAGGGTGATCGTCGTGCAGCAGCTCGCCTAATGACCCTGGCTGAATCTATGTCCCCTGAAGCCCACGCCGCAATCAAACAATTGTATCCGCATACAGGAAAAGCTCACATTATCGGCGTGACCGGACCTCCAGGCTCCGGTAAAAGCACTCTTGTGGATAAGTTAATCGAAGAATTTCGCGCTCAAGGTCGCACGGTCGGAGTTGTAGCCGTTGATCCCAGCAGCCCTTTCACTGGTGGTGCCCTACTCGGAGACCGAATCCGAATGAACCGATTCGCTTCTGACCACGACGTCTTTATCCGCAGCATGGGTTCTCGGGGAAGCTTAGGGGGACTTGCTTGGGCGACACATGATGTCGTTCATATACTCGACGCTCTTGGAAAGGACATTATCATTGTTGAAACCGTAGGAGCGGGACAGGCCGAGGTAGATATTATTCAAATTGCTGAAACAGTCGTCCTCTTATCTGTCCCCGGGCTAGGTGATGACATCCAGACCATCAAAGCAGGAATCATGGAGATTGGCAATGTATTTGTCATCAATAAAGCCGATTTGGATGGTGCGGATCGTCGATATGCTGAACTTCAAATGGCTTTAGAGCTTGATAAGAAATCTGAGGGATGGCAACCACCTATTCTCAAAGCCATAGCTACGACCGGTGAAGGTGTGAGTAAGCTGGTAGAGGCGATTCAGAGTCACCATGACTACCTCATCAAAAGTGGAGAAATCGCCCAAAATCGTGAACGTCGGTGTTGTGCACAGCTGGAAACCATAGTGGAACACAGCTTCATACGAAAACTATTCGTAGAGCCTGAAGAGCAAGCCCTCCTTCAACAACTTGTCCAAGAAGTGAATGAACGAAAAACGGACCCGTACACTGCAGCTGAACGGCTGATTTTGCATCTAATAAAACAGAATGGAAACTAAAAATCAAACTAAGGTCGTTTCCCGCGAGGTCCGGATTTTCTATCTAAGGGAGTTCCCAAACCAACAGTAGGCGCTCCACCACGCATGTGGTAAGGAACTTTCAGATAAGTGGTGAGTTCGTCTGGTGCAGTGGTTTTTAGGATTTGTACGAACTTGGATGGCTGTTTCAGTCCTGGTACATCTCCGTATCCCCAGCGTAGCACTTGATCAACTGAACGTTCAA
>JAEOSA010000092.1 GCA_016840595.1 Candidatus Hermodarchaeota archaeon
CCAATGGCATCATAGGCAGGTTCAGCGATGCCGGACATGGAATCTGGTCTGGTAGCAATTCGGTTAATATCTCGGTTGGAGAGGTGAGGAGTCCGTCCTTTACCGAGGGTTTGGGACATCCTTCGCATCTTCCGGACAAGCCAAGGAATAGCGAAGACCCGAGTATAAGCTAACCAAGCAAGTAATAAGATGATGCCAATAATCGCGGCGATGAGACCAAATTGGATACCCTGGTAGACGATTGGATCAATGCTGACACCTACACTGATGGAGAATTGAGCCACAGTGTAAATATCAGGAGGATCAGAACGAATAGCAATTTCCCACTGACCCTGAAGAGGAAAGCTAATCGGTCCGTAGGAATAGGTTCCATCACCATTATTTACCATTTCAACATCATCTATGTTCAGAATGGGAATAGTGATGTAAAGCGTAGCATCACTCACAGTGAGATTATGGTAAGTATCTTCAAGTGATACCGTGATCCAGAATAATTCACCAGTGTATTTCAGTAAGGTATCTTCCACGCCAGTGATTGCGGTTGGAACAGAGATGATCGTCAAAGCCATTTGACTGATTTGTCCACGTTCATAGTTTTGGCGAGTTATTGAAGCGCTCAGCTGGTGTTCTCCAGGCTGAGCGTTGGTCAAGTCAATTTTGGCAATGTAGTAGCCATTCTCGAATACCAATGCACCAAGTCCAAAGTCCCAATCAAAACTACCCGTGGCCCCAATAATTTGGGTCCCATCCCAATCGGTATAGTTAAAGTAAAGCCAGAGAATCTCACCGCGTGGCACTTCCCAATCGGCTAATTCCAATTCTGTGGTAATGTTTTGCCCATTTAAGGAGTAAATGGTTTGTACACGGACTAAGGTCAAGTCAGCGGGTACGGAGAGTATATTGATGGTCACTGTAGCGAGGGAGAATTGGAAGCTGGGTTTTTGGCAGGTGAGGGTAACATCATAGATTGCGCCTGCGGCAAAAATGTCGCTTGGCAGATCTATGTAGTACCAGCCGATGCCCATGGTAACATTGGGTGAGAGGGTTCCTGTGAGATTACCCCAGAAATAGTAGATGTCAGCATTGGGGATGCCTGAATCATTGACTAGATTATGGTAAAATACATTAACTTTGAAGTCGTCACCCCAATAGACGTTGAGCACACCGGATTCCGGTTCAAGCGCTGCTGGGCTAAGTGTGAGAATGAGACTGACCGCTCTTGATTGGGAGTCAACGTTGATAGAAGACGCGGTCACATAAATTGTATAGGAACCGGCGACTAGTCCAGTTGTATCAATTGTAACATTGTAGATTCCGCCTCCAACTTCGTTGTAGGTTCCATTGAGGTGACCTACAGTATAGGTGAGATTAGCTAATTCAACGCCATCACCATATTGGGTTGTGTAGTTGACTGGGAGGGGGAAGGATTCACCAACAATGTAGGTGAGATAGTATTCACCAGGAGGAACCGTATCGAGTATACTCCCGATTTGCTCAACATTAATCAAAATGTATTGAATTTCTGGTACTGCATTGGGTCCAGTAACATATGCCGTGAGATAGTGAATTCCGATGTTACCTAGGGACGAGTTGAGCCAAACCCCATAAAGGGCGTTTATTCCCGTATCGTTAAAGGTTGAACCACCGGTCCACGAAAAGGTTACATTAGCCGTGTTGAAGGGTTCTCCTAAGAAGTTTTCAACGTAGACTTCGACCCAGAATTGTTCACCATATACTACATTGACAGGTTCACTCACGGTGGAAGTGACAATTAATGTCATTGGTGTTACGAAGAGGGCGATTCGTACTTGTTGTCGTTGGTAGCGCTCCTTGTATAAAGTGATATTCAACAGGTATGAACCGATGGCGCCTGGGCCAGTACTATTAATTTCAACGTTGTACCAGCCATCAGCAGCTTCGGTAACCTCGTAGAAGCCTGCAGTCCAGTTCACGGTGACTTCAGCGTTGGTGATACCAACATCGCCCACAATTTGTGAATATCGAACAATGATCGTGGTGTTTCCGCGCCATGGAACTTCGACTCCTCCGGATTGTGGAGTTTCAACTTTGGTCTCTGACACCAAGTCAATGATAATCATGCAGGACGCATCATCGTATGAACTCTTGCTTGCATTCACTCTGATCCAATATTGTCCAACGGTTCCAGGATCTTGGGCGTTGATTTCTGCCTCCCAGTACCCGGTTCCCGAGACATAGTTGAAGGTGATTGTTCCTGTCGTCCAGTTGCCTTCAATAGTTGCAGGTGGTTCAAGCCAGGCATGACTGTCGGAGTCTTCGTAGCGCACTTTGGGGAAAAGGGGTTGATCTTCTAAGAAAGATTCAATGAGCGGTTCGCGTGGAGTGAGAGTCGTTGAGTGCTCCATGCTGTAGGTAAAGGCATTCTCTCCTGCTTCTGTTGAGTTATCCCAAGTTACTGATACGGAATAAGTGCCTCCGGTTGTGTTCCAGCCATCATTATAGAAGCTCGAACTGTATACCCAACCTGCCGCAGTGGGAGTTACTAATTCAGTATACCAGAGTCCACCACCAGGTTGGTAGATGGTTACATTGGCCTGGGTTGAAGTCACCCCTGCAGGTGGATTATTGGAGCCATCTAAAATTCGTGCAACAACACGTGTTGTATTGTCTGCTCTAATGGCGGAGGTTGGGGTCCATCCACCATCCCAGATTTGAAGCTCAGCGGAATCGACATAATTGTGAGATTCGGCTTCAATATACCAGTAACCATCCGGACTGTTAGTAATAACTGTTGATGGAATGCTAAGATATCCATCTCCTAGGTTACCTCCCTGACACTGACCAACCACATTCACTGTGGGTAATTGGGGTTCAGATACAAACACTACATCCCAATCTGTTGGAATTGTAAAGTTGAAGTGATCATTCCAATACCCGTTGGGCATTGCGAGTTGATAGTACATTTCCCAAGTAGTATCTGAACCGCTTGTGGCAGTGAATTGTGTGCCAGGAGAAAAGGGGTCTTGGGCATAAAGTGTGGTTCCAAATTTCTGAGCGTAGAGGTTTGTGTCAACAATGAGTGTGACATCCATGTCCATGTCAGGGTCGGGTGGAAATGAGATAGGAGTCCAGTTCAGTGCAGCTACAACAGGTGAAGAAACCCAAGGACTGCCAAGCTGATTTTCGGTAATATAACCTACACCAAAGGTGTCATCAATGACATCTAATCCATTCATCTGTAGGTTGATATCTGAAGGGCGAACAAGCGTCTGGATGTATACAATAACATTATCGAAGCGTGCTCGTGGTTGTGGATCAGGGGAGAACCGCGTACTACTATCCCCTGTGTATCGCAATCCGACTTGCACGTTAAGACCGTCACTCAGGTTAACGATACTGGGTGAAAAGGTTTGAATACCAGTGTTGGTCCATGTGGCTTCAGGAACCATTACATTGTCGAATCCGATGGAATAGACATACTGGTCATCAACCCGAGCATACACTTGAAATGGTAATCCGAGACCCCAAACTGAATCAGTTTGCACCCAATAATCAAAACTCACTGAGGCAGAAAGAACTTGACCTCGTGGAGGGACTGGAAAAGTTTGGTTCCAACGTGCATAATCCTGTGGGTCATATGAGTACCAGCCACCACCCCGATCAAACCCGTCAATGAAACATTCTACAGCGGGATTGCCTGCCCCATGGCCAGTAGCGCGGTAATAGTTAGTAATGACGTTGGTCCAGGATCCACCATCAAATGTGATGTTGTTCCAATATTGAGCAGTATTGTTGAATTCAGGGTTCAGGATCCAACTTCGGTTTTCCGCGATTTGGTAAATGTAAGTATAGAGCATGTAGCCTTCCCAGCCTGGTGGGAGAACGGCTTGGGCAGTGTCGTTGTATCGAATGCCGGTTGTGCTATCATAAATTAGGTGGAGATTTTGATTCGCATCCGTCCGATTGGCATATTCTGCTACATTTCGTGCGGTTCCAATTCCAGCATAATCAGGACTAGGAATTTGTGGAATGCCGTTTGGAATGGAGGGTGTGTGTCCTTGAGTTGATGATGGTGATCCAGCATTAGTTGTGAGATTCTGGTCAAAAGAAGTGGGACTTATGGGAGTGAAAAATGCTGGAATGAGTAGGACAAATAATGCTAATATGGCAAAATGACGGACTTTCATTTCGTATTCTCTCCAAGTGGCATGATAATTTGAGTGAATTCAGACTGGAGTAGCCACTGGATTAGAACCACGGAACAGGAATTTAAATAGCTTTCCTGAAATTCACAGTTGAACAAATCGGCTGTAGGAAACCAGAATTGCTGTCTTTGATGTGAAACCCTCAGACATCAAAGCACAGTCTGGCTACGTACTTGGATTATTCTTCGTCTTCATCGAGGTCTTTGTATTGTTCTCGGAGTGTTTTGAAGACTTCTTCCTGCTCTTCGGGTGGCAACCCGCTGATTTGTTTGAAGAGGGTTTTCTTTTCGCGTTCGCTAAGGGCGGGTATCTCGTCGAGTCGGACTTGGATAATTCGTGCTTCCGCAGCTTCGTCAAGGAGACCTTCAGGTGCTGCGGCTACTGGGGCACGCCTAAATCGGGTGCCGTCCGCCATCTGGCGTTTGAGGTCTTCGAGGAACCAGATACGATCTTTGGGTGGAATGCGTTTCATCTCTTCGAAGAGTTCAAGTTTTTGATCACGTCCGAGACCTTCGAGTTGGTCAAGTTCGTGCCAGATGTCCACTTCTTCGGCTTCCCGTTCATCAAGGACAACAGAAACGGGGATGGCTGTAGCGACAAAGGCAAGGTTAGCAGTTCCATACGCATCTTGCATAAAGCCCGTCATTTGATCAGGTCGAGTATCAATCCGTCGCTGGTCCCGACCTGATAGTGACGGTGTTCTACCCTTCCCTAGGGTAGCAGCCATTTTCCGCATTTTCCGGACGAGCCATGGAAAGGCAAAGATCCGAGTATAAAGGAGCCACCCAACTAGTATCATGAGCCCGATAATAGCTGCGATGAGTCCGATAGCAATGGCACTTTGGGTGATTGGATGAGTTCGTACACGAAGTTGGAGAACAAAATTGGCAGGTTCATGGTTCTCAACCCCACCACGAATGGTAAGATCATGGAACCCGTCAAATGGTGCTGAAAGTCCAATAACCTCGTACACTCCGGGTAATCCCGGCACTTCAACCATTAACTGGTTGAGGACACCAATGCTGCCGATGTCAAGAAACAATGTAGCACCGGTAATTGGTGTTCCATGATGTGTGTCAGTGAAGTTAACGCGGATGCGGAATAAATCGCCAACAAAAAGCTCATGATATGTAGTTTGATTGAGTACAGGATTCAATAGAAAAACTTGGGTGGGAACGAGGCGAATTTCAATGGTTAGCGGGAAAATAGCTACGTCAAAGTTCGGCGAGTAAAAAGCCACAGCGGCGGAATAAGACCCAATGGGAATTGTGGATGTATCGATTATTACTTGATAGAGTCCATTACCGAGGTAGTCGATTGGCATGTTGCCAACTTGGTAGTTGATGTTCCCTGTGGCATTTGCAATAGTCTGATTCCAATACCCCGTGTAATTGAAGGCTAGAATGAGCATGTCACCAACTGGAGCCCAAATTTCGGTAGGATCTAGATCAATAACGATGGAACCTGACTGATCTTCGGTTTGGGCACTGATGAGCTTTGTTTGGGTGGGTTGTTCTTGGACCAGGAGGAGGATTTGGGCTGTAGCATCCTCATATGCTGCAATTTGCGCTCGTATGGTGATGGTGTACGTGCCGACAGATATGCTGACAACATGAAGGGTTTCCTCATACCATCCAGGTGTACCAGTAGGTTGCATGGTTCCTGAGAACCCAATGCCAAAGTATTGAGGTACGGCACCGGTAATTGGCTGGTTTTCTGCGGTGTCATTTAAATACACTGCAAAGGTTACTGTGTCGTTCCAGAATACGGTGTAGGAATAAAATTCTGGTATGATTTCTACTTCGCGTCCACGAATGACTATGCTTACTGATAGAAAGGCCTGCCAATAGTCAACTGGCGCATCGGCATCTAGAAAGAACCGGATTTGATAGGTTTCATTGACGAGGTAGAGAGATGCGTCAAAGGTCATAGAAAAGTTGCCGATTTCACCAGGGACAGGAGTTAATTGTCCAGAATCTACTTGGTCTGCTGTGGAATTGAAAAGAGTCCAGTTGGCAATGTATGGAATAGATGTCGCTTGCACGTCAATTCCTGCGCCTCCTGCATCCAAATCTTGATAGAAGACCACAAAGTTCCTGGATACGTTATAGGGGATTTCGACAAATGGAACTGTTGTTGGCGCTTTGAGAATTAAATCCGTTCGATGCTCTCTGGCCACTACTCCAATTGCTGAAATTGTGTCACCGATGCTACTGACTGTTAGAGGTGTTGTCTGGTTGTGAATACGGAATCGTTCAATATATCGAACATTAACATCGTATTGACCAGGATACATATACGTTGATGCTGATGGACTTGCGTTCAGTGCAAAGATGGGTGTTCCACTAGTTGTATCATCGAGAAAAACCTCAGCATAAGTAGGTAACGTCGAATCATCGTACCAGTCCCTGATGTGGAGGGTGAGATAACTAAGCTGGCACTCAACGGTGAGGTCCCAACCGCGTTGTATGTTATGATTTAGAACGATTGACGTGGAATTGACTTGGAAGGTGACCGAACCGCCATAGGTAGAAAGTAGGGTGTAATTTGAGATGATTGAGTATGTGTCATCATCTAACTTGGAAAAAACAATGGTTGAGGCTACCGTGGTTCCTGTTCGAACTAGATCTAAAGTGCTATTGTAAACGTAGATGGTAACGCTTGAGATGTTTGAACCTGCAACATCTTGAGTTGTAATCGTTAGGATGTTATGGCGGTAGAGTTCTTGCTCACCAACAGTTAAGCTGACAGGATTATTCACTTTCGTGGTCTGGGATCGAACTTCGTCGTAATTTGTTCCATACGCCGAAGTATAGACTGTGTAATCATAACTGAAGGTTTCACCTGTTGGCATAATGAAGAAGTCACCTTGATGACCCTCACGGAGAATTTGTTGCAGCATAGTATTATCACCCATGCCGCTAACGGCGAGAGATAGAACCTCCCAGCCCACAGGGTTGACTTTGGCAATTAATCCAAGTGTAGGATGCTGTGTGCCATCATAGCCAGGTTCACTTGCATCATCATACCAGACAAACCAGGGTTCAATGGGAAAGTCTCGACGACGGCCGTCAACGGATTCATTATAGAGTCCGTATTTGGATCCATTCCAGGCTTTCCGATTTTGGACAGCATCAACGGTTCCCGGAGTTCCAGAACCGCAAGTGAATGTCATGATATGAGGCCAGTCACCATAGTTCTTGACATGGCACTGGGCACCTAACCACTGAGGATTCGCGGTTATGTCAAGAACGACATTGACAAGCGCAGTATCACCATGCCAATAGAAAGTGTAAGTAATTGTATAGTTGAGAAAACCTGCAGCCCCATTACTCCCGCGATTAACAGTATCAGAGGTCTGATTACACCAAGGCGATGCAGAATTGCAATATCCACCATCGCTTGTAACGATTTTAATTCGGGTGAATAGGGGTCCATCGTCAAGAATCCAAACCCC
>JAEOSA010000005.1 GCA_016840595.1 Candidatus Hermodarchaeota archaeon
GGCAGCGGCATGATAGGCGATATTCCCGCTAGTATCGGCATAAATGAAATTGAGGTTGGGGCATTCAATTTGTTCAATGGCCGACAGAAAGCTAGAGTAGTCGGCAGCGTGAGCAATGTCGAAGAGGGCTTCAAGGGCTAGCGATCCGTTGGCCCCTGTCCATTTGAGGGCAAAACGCCCGGTTGGTTGTTCGAAGAGCGGTCCATGCACTGTTGAGTTCAAGGTAACTACGGTGGGGGTGAATATCCCTCCAGCCATTGACCAAATGGTTGTGTTTTCTTGGACAATTGTGTGCCAATCGTTGTGATACCAATATTGGTTGGGTTGTCCCGGACGCCAGATGTAATAGTAGAAATCAGAAACATCGGAAACCATACCAGACCATCCCCAACTAATACTAGGGTTATGTCCCTGATAGACAAAGGGAATCCCTGGGTATGTAATGCCTTGGACATTATGTCCCGGTCCAATCAAATGAACTTCATACCATTGAGCGGGTGTTGTGAGTGTCATATGGGGGTCGTTACAAAGGATGGGTGCACCGGTTGCAGTATGAGACCCGTTAATGACCCAACTATTGCTCCCGCCATTAGGTGCAATGGGAATTGGATTAAGTGCCTGTATTCGCTGGTAGTTCTGGGCTAGCGCGTAAGCTGCTTCAAGTAAATTCTCTGTGAGTGGTTGAGGTTCGGAAGCCGGAGGTACAATGGGAATGTCATTGTAGTGGGTTTCAGGGAAGAGATCGGTAAAGACTGCGGATGCTCCGTATTCATTGATGAGACTGGCCATGTTGAGGTCTTGGAAGGTGTTACTTGCTGAGATTTGCCAAGTGAGGTAGCGTTCAATCGCTAAGGTATTGGTAACATTCCAGGGACCGGGGAAATAGTTCAGGACACGGAATTCCATAGGAATTTTCGTTCCGATGGTCTGCATGTACAGGTTAATGCCCTCAGCATAACTTTCGAGCAATTCGAGGATTTGAGGGTCGAGAATCATCAATGAAGCATTCGCTGCTTGACCAAGACCTAGTTGCCGGTTCGTTAGGTCAAGTTCGATGTATTCGTCCCCAAACACCTCTGCGAGTTTTCCTTCAGCAATGCGACGATACAAATCGAGTTGAAATAGTCGGTCTTGAGCATGGGCATATCCACAGCCCAGATACAAGTCGTTGAGACTACTCGCGAAAATGTGGGGAACTCCCCAATTATCGCGGACGATGTGGATTTCACCATCGAGTCCAGGGAGTTCGTTTGTAGCATAAGGTGGTAAATTCGCCCAGTGGATATCTTGCCAAAGACCACCGTTGGGTTGGAGCCAAGGAGCTATCGAAACCATCATGCCAAGGATGAGAGATGCGACAAGAATAATTGTGACATTTTTACAGCTGAAAACTTTACGTTGGGATGACACTCAGAAACCCCCTGGAGACCAGGAATATTGGGATTTGATTTGAAAGGGTGCGGCGAACATCCGTGTTTCAGTTCTTATAAATTGCTTGGTTCCTGAAAAGACGAAAACATTACTTGTCTTTCGCTTTCTTCTTCTTCGCTTCTTTAGTTTCCTTTTCTTCTTTCTTCCTTCGGCGTAAACGGATTTTTCTTACTCGTGCCCCAGCCGCTTCTATGGTTTTACGCACGGAACGTCGTTCTCGTTCTTTCACTGGGACCTCGAGGTGGGCAACACCCTCTTCGCCTTCCACTGAGGCGATGACGTGCCCAGTTGCATATTCAGGTAATGGTCGGAATTTGTACGCGTATCGGAGAACTCCCGTTCGTCCAGCGTCTCCAATTCGCCGAAAAACGACTTGAACGCTCATTCCAATTTTGAGTGCATCGTTGTTTACGTCTACAATCTGTGAAAGAACGAGGGGGCCTTCATCTAAGCGAATCAAGGCGAGTACATAGGGGGCTAAATCCTTGAAACCGGATGGTGGATCGTGGATAACGGTGTAAGAGTAAATCTTTCCTAATCCTGAGAGCTGAAAATCGATGAAATCAGTTTTTCGCCGACACTTTGGACATAGGGGAATTGGGGGGAAATATTTCGTCCCGCAGGTGCGGCAGTGTCGACCTTGAAGATTGTATACGGCTTTAATGCGCCGCCATAACATGGGAACACTTTGATCAGACATACAATTTCACCTTCTGCTCTTACTCCCGATTCAATATGTGGACCACAGCAGTAGAGCCTGTACCGCCCAAGTTGAGTGTGAGTCCACGTTTAACAGCTTTAACCTGACGTTTTCCAGCTCTCCCTCGGAGCTGTTCAACAATTTCTGCAACTTGCGCAATACCGGTTGCTCCAACTGGATGGCCTTTAGCTTTGAGTCCACCACTCACATTCACCGGAATCGTGCCCTTCTTATCAAAATAGCCATCTTCGAGGGCAGAACCGCCTTTTCCTTTTTCGACAAAACCCAAGTCTTCCACGGAGATGATTTCACTAATGCTGAACGAGTCGTGGATTTCAGCAATGTCCACATCAGCAGGCTTCATTTTGAGCTTATTAAAGGCTTGTTTTGCAGCACTGGTCACAGCCCGGAATTGGGTGATGTGTGGACGGTCATGAAGGGCAAGGGTATCGGAGGCTTGCGTGGACGCTTCGATCCAAATTGGGTCTCCTTCAAACTGGTCTACGAGGTCACCCCGGCAAAGGAGGATTGCTGCTGCGCCATCGGAAATTGGGGCACAATTTAGCATCCGTAACGGATCGGCGACCATGGCACTTCGAAGAACCTGTTCTGTTGAAATCTTGAACCGGAACTGTGCATAGGGATTATCCACTGCATTAGCATGGGCCTTCACAGCGGGATAGGCTAATTGCTCGAAGGTGGTTCCATAGCGATGCATATGTCGACGGGCTAGCAAAGCAAAGAGGGCTGGGAAGGTTGCTCCAATCTGTCCCTCCCACTCTCGGTCAGCTGCGCTCATCAAGGTATCGGCAATAGCTGGTTCTGAGATGTCGCTCATCTTTTCACAGCCTACTGCCATTACTAACTTGTGTTCTTTGGATTTGACAGCCATATACGCATGACGCACGGAAACGCCACCACTAGCACAGGCAGCTTCTACTTCCGTGGAGGCAATAGGGAGCAAGCCGCCAGAATCAGCTGCCATCGCGGCTTGGTGTTCTTGTTTGATGAATGAACTGGTTGAAGTGTTGCTAACGTATAATCCGTCAATGTCTTTCCCAGCCACCCCTGCGTCAGCAATGCAGGCAGTGGCTGCAGTTAATGTTATACGGCGAATGCTTCGATCCCACTGTTCACCAAATGCTGTTTGACCAATCCCAATGATTGCAACTCGATCCTTCGCTGGAATTTCTTCAGTCACGTTTTTTCACTCCACTTTAATAGTTCGTCGATGCTTCGCGTATTGAGCATAATCGATGTAGACTTTATCATCAATGTAATTTTGCACCATGGGCATCCGTTTCCGTTTCTCAGTGACCGGCTTTAAGACTTCTATGTGAAAGGCATCACTTCCCGCACCGGACCCATACGATACCATCAAAATTTTCTGTCCAGGTTTTGCTACATCGAGGGTGGCGGCTAAGCCTAACGGTGAGCTTCCAGCATAGGTGTTACCTACATAATCAACAACTAACCCTGGTCCGATTTGATCATCTTTGAAGCCGAGGCTACCTGCGGCACGACGAGGGAATTTACCATTGGGTGAGTGGAAAACACCCCAGTCATAATCACTTGCCTTTGTATCCATTTTGGCAAACAAGCCCATAGCTGCTTGTTGCACGTGACGGAAATAGGCAGGTTTCCCAGTGAACCGTGACCCATGTTCCGGAAAATCCGTACCCTCACGTCGCCAGAAATCTGGCGTGTCACTAGTATACGAATAGGTGCCATCAAATGTGGCAAGCATGTTATCATCACTGCCAATGAGGAATGCGGCCCCACCTGCGGCTGCAGCATATTCCAAGGCATCACCAGGTTTGGATTGGGCAGTATCCGAACCAATAGCGAGGCCAACATCCACTTCCTTAGATTTCACCAAACCAATACACACCTGAATCGCGGCTGTACCTGCTTTACAGGCAAACGAAAAATCTGCGCATTGGAGGTTATTGGGAGCATTAATCGCCTCGGCAACAACCGTCCCAGTCGGCTTCGTGGCATACACATGAGATTCGGATCCTACATAAATTGCACCAATGCGCGTTGGGTCGATTTGGGCGCACTTTAGGGCATTACGTGCCGCTTCAACAGAAATCGTAGTGGTATCCTCATCAAGTCCCGGGACACTCTTTTCAATCAGACCCAAACCTTTCCCAATGGCAATTCCATCCTTGCCCCAGACTCGGGCGATTTCTTCGACTTTGATCCGATACTTGGGAATGTATCCGCCATAACCTAATATACCAACTTTGGGCATGCCTTGTTGTGCCTCCTGGTGTTCAAGGGTCGGAAGTTCTCGACTCCCGCTTCGTTGAAGCTTTTCAATGTTTTGCTTCTCAAGATTTGGAGTTCGATGATTCATTAAGACCCTTGCTTTGATAAGTTCTCGAACGAACCTCCTATGGAGCCTCTGATACCGGTTTTCTAACGGTTGATATTAATCCAAAACAGATACAATGGTTGAAATCATGAAAAGGCTGCTTTTACTTTTCGACCGATTTCTTGTCCATACTCAAAGCAGCGCTTTAAATCTTCCTCGGTGGGACGAAACTGGACATCCAAGGGTTCTAGGACTTCACTAAATTTAAAGTCCTTCAATTGCTGCGTCAGAACCTTGGTGGCACCACCACCCCACCCATAAGATCCAAAAGCTGCGCCAATTTTGTTGGTAGGTCGAAGATGCTTCAGGTACGGCATAAACGCAGCTGTAGGATAATAGGGGTCGATGTTATAGGTCATGGCCCCCACGACCACAGCTTTCGCCTCCATCGCCGCACCTTGGGCTCGGCTCAGATATTCTTCTTCAAGATTGTAAATATCCGCTGGCACGCCCACACTCGCAATTCCCTCACGAATTGCATAGGCCATCTGTTTCGTACTCTTCCAAATCGTCGAATATACCACAACCGCCTGTTCCTTTTCAGGGCTACTAGACCAACGTTGATAAATTTCAATAATCTGTTCGAGGTTTTTTCGCCAAATCGGACCATGGGATGGACAAATAATCTTCAAGGGAACCCCCTCAATTTTCTGGAAGGCTTTGAGCACCGCAGCTGCATTCCAGCGGACAATGTAACTGTAGTACGCTCGAAGGGGTTCATACCAGTCATCAATTTGATCCGCATACCTATAGGGTGAAGCAATCTGCATACCGAAGGCATCATTACTGAACACGAGTTGCTCTTCTGGCATGTAGCTAATCATGGTTTCTGGCCAATGTACCATGGGAATCTGCACAAAGGTCAAGGACCGCTTGCCAAGACTCAGAGAACTCCCGTCCTCCATAATCTCAATGGGAAACTTGACACCCGGATAGCTCTTCTTCAGAAATTCTGCACCCCGCTTCGAGGTGATAATTTTCGCCTTCGGAGCCACTTTCAGCATATCCGCATATGATGTCGAGTGATCAGGTTCCACATGCTGACAAATCAAGTAATCAATTTTTGCTGGATCAATAATCGTACTAATCCTATCGATAAGCTCCTTGGAGAAGTTTGGAGCCACCGTATCAATTAACGTAATTTTTTCATCAATAATCAAGTAGGCATTGTAGGTGCCACCTCTCGGGGTCCAGAGCCCGTGAAAGTCACGTAGCGTCCAATCAATGGCACCAACCCAATACACGCCTTTGACAATTTCTACCTTTTCTGAGGTCATAGAATACCCTCCATGAAACATGAGTATTGGTGCAGCTACTCGGATTAGGTTCTATAATTGTTTTTCATCTACAGGCAGAAGGCTTATCCGACCATTCCGCCTCATCACAGATACCTTTGGAGACTTCGCCATGGAACGCCTTCTCAACCCCCGGTCCATCGCCATCGTCGGCGCCTCCACCAACATCACCAAAATGGGCTCCCTCATCACCTTCAACGTCCAAACCGGTGGCTATCAAGGCGAAGTCTATCCCATCAACCCTAAAGCCCAGAAAATCCACGGCTACAAAGCCTATCCTAGCGTTTTAGACTGCCCTACACCCGACCTTGCTGCAATTATTGTCCCGAAGCCCGCAGTTCCCGAAGTCATGGACCAGTGTGCCCAAGCTGATATCCGCAACATCATCCTTGTCACCGGTGGCTACCGGGAAATGGGACCTGATGGTAAAGCAGCTGAGGATGAAGTCAAAGCTATCGCCCAGAAACACCATTTCAATATGGTCGGACCCAACTGCGTTGGCATGAGCCGTCCCTCTCTCCACCTCAACCTCACCACCATGCCTTATGCGCCGCCGGCAGGGCCTGTCGCTTTCGTCTCTCAAAGCGGTGCATTCATGGCCCAAAACTTCATCGCCCTCCAACGCTGGGGACTCGGCGTCAGCACCACCATCAGCACCGGCAACGAAGCCATCCTCACCTGCACCGACTACATCAACCTCCTCAGCACAGATCCTGAAACTCGCGTCATTATCCTCTATATCGAGGGATTCCGCGACGGACCCCAATTCCTCAAAGCCGCACAACAAATAACGCCCAAAAAACCGATTTTATTGATGAAAGTCGGACGAACCACTGCCGGGCAACGTGCCGCCGCCTCCCATACTGGAGCCATGGCTGGCGACAACACGGTCTTTCAAGGAGCCATGCGACAAGCCGGCGTCACCCTTGGAAAAAGTCTTGAAGATCTTTTCGACTGGTCAATGGCTTTAGCCCATCAACCCCTTCCCAAAGGTCCACGAGTCGCCATCCTCACCAATTCCGGTGGTCCAGGCGTGTCCTTCACCGATGTCTGTGCAGAAGAAGGCTTAAAAATTCCCAAACTCTCCCCCCAGGTTCAGGAACAACTCCGTGCATTCCTCCCCCCAACAGCCATCACCGATAATCCCGTAGACAGTACGTTCACTGTCAATATGCGGTTATTTGCTCAATGTGCCGATGTGCTCCTCGCCCAGCCCGATATTGATGCATTACTCATTCATGGGTTCTTTGGACCCGACCTGATGGAACAATTCCGACAAAGCCCCGACATCCCCCAAGACGTCGTCAAAGCTATGCAAGACGAATTCGGTGGCGCTGCCAATCGACTCATCAATGTCCTACAGCAGTATCGAAAGCCCGTGCTCATGTCGTCAACACAAGACCGAAGCGACTCAGGAATCCGGGCACTCCAAGATGCCGGCATCCCAGTCTACCCGATGCCCGAACGTGCAGCCCGTACCCTAGGCGTCATGACCCGATACGCTGAACGCCGACAAGATTCATGAAGTCTAGTCATCGCTTGCAGACTGTTTCAACGAGAAGTAGGTTGCCTGCCGCTCTTCTTTCGATAAGTACTTCAGATGGTCAACCAGCGCTTGTTTCTCTTCCTCATCTAGGCCTGGAATCTTATCCAACTCTCGTCGAATCTCAATCTCGACTGCAGTTGGAACTTTTACTGGTTCCATATCTGGTGGTAAGACGGTCGGCGCTGTCCGATCCTCAGTCAACGCCTTATCCGGCTCAGGCGGTTCCTCCGGCTTCACCTCTTCCAACGGTACAACCGGCTCTTCAGTCGGCTCAACTTTTTCCGGAGGCTTGGGCTTCAGCTTGGGCTTCCGTTTAGGCTTTGGCTTGGGTTCAGGTTCAACCTTTGGTTTAGGCACCGGTTCTGGCGGAGGTGTCGGTTCGTCAGGTCGTTCCCGCTGCGTCAAAAAGTCCATTCGACGCATCCCCATCTGGCGCTTCAGGTCATCGAGGAACCAGATTCGATCCTTTCGAGGAATCTTGCGCATCTCATCCGCTAGTACTCCCTTCTCTTCTGCACCCAGACCTGGAATCTTGTCAAGCTCACTCATAATGTCTTCTTCAGTTGCTGTGATCTCTTCAACTTCTTCAGTTGGAGGAATCATAGCAGGTGTCGTAGGTATACCAATTGTTGACATAGCACCATCCATTTTATCTTCAAGAATGACACCTCTTTGATGGAATTTCTTCAAGTCCTTCCTACCCAACGTGTAACCTTCTTCCTCCTCGACCGTCTTAGCGAGTTTTCGCATCCGACGAACTTCCCAAGGAATCGAGAAAACACGAGCCCACAGAATCCACCCAATCAGTACAAAAATCAGTGTAATGGCTGCACCAATACCTCCATAGACACCGAGAAGAAGAGCTTGGGAAGGCGCAAATTGAACCACCCATCCTTCTAATGAAGAAGAATCATGTCTTACTGGAACAGTTTTTTCTGCAGTCACAGTTAGACCTATTCCAACGGTGGAGAATGAAAAAGCATCCCAGATTCCCTGAATCTCATACACGCCGTTACCTAATTGGACTAACTCGAATCCTTCTTGAACCAATTGTGATGGGATGGTAATGTTTGCACCATCAATTGGATCATTGTGCCAAGTGTCGTTAAAGTAAAGGCGAATTGAAACCGGTGCACCAATGAAGAATGTCGCTTCTGTGAGGGTTCCTGCTTCTTCTCCATTAATATGTGTGACTAAAAGTTCGGTTGGAATACTGATGACTTCGAATGATGTTTCATATATTCGTGGATTGAAGTTGTCTTTACTGATTGTAACAAATAGACGATAATTACCCGTACCGAAGTAACTTGCATCCAACATCACTATATACAGTCCAGTAGTATTATCGTATTCAAATGCTTCATAGGGGACACCTGCGTCTCCAACGCGGACTAGACCACCTGCGGCTTCAATAGGCTTACCATCAATATCGGTATAATTGAGGTAAATGTAAAGCCAGTCGCCAAGCGGTACTTGTGGTATACCCAAAGAACTGCTCCATTCGCCACGAACTGATACAAGATCCATTTCATCCACCGGGCTAGTTTCTCGAAGCTGAATCTGTATAGTCAAGGTAACACGAGGACAGGAGAACAAAGTGGCGCCCACACCAACAAGATCTAAGTGAAGCTCATATGGGAATCCTGCTGCTTGTTCTGCTGGGAAATCGTAGTAATACCAACCTGCTGTCCCGTTGGGGAGCATAAGTGCTTCTCCACCTGGGAGGTTAGGCCAGGACGCCCGGATGTCCAATCCAGGAATAGGATTGTTATCCGTTGTATCATTCAAGTAAACCAATATAGTAAAGGTTGAGAAATATTCGACACCAATGAAGTAGATGTTATCTTCAGGAACGATTGCTGCAGGTCTCAGACGGACATCAATTTGAAATGATAATGTCTGCGATTGAGTATTGGGGAAGGTTGCCTTTACACTAACTGTATAGATGATAGTAAGGTGTGCAGGGGCTGTTGATGAGAAGTTGGCATAATAGATTCCTGGATGGAGAACACTTTCGGTTAGTACTCCATCTATAATTCCTGAGTGTGAGTGGCTGAATGTTACTGTCGCACCGGTGATTGGCGTGCCTGCGCCTGTTGAATAGTTGACAACGATATCATAAGTGTCTGGTGGGTTGAGGATAAATGAGGTCGGACCTTGATACGAACTTAGACTGCTAGGTCCGGCAGTAATGGTGTATGTGACAAATATAGTATCATTTGCGAAGTACCCCGTCTTAAACGCGGTGATTTCGATTGGATATCGATCTTTATCATATAAAGAGCTGATTTCCCACCAATAAGTGCCATTATTCTCATTATTGAAAATCAGTGTGGGATGATCCCAATATCCTTGAACGTCCGCATCCGTTACAAAAGTCCCTGCTAGTAATCCGGCTCCAATTCGTACTGTAACACGGATTATTTGGTAGGGAACCTCACCATAGTATCGTTCAAAGACACCTGGAGATTCTAGAGTAATTTCAAGTGGAACTTCGTATACGTATATTGGGACAGAAATGTTTTGCCAATAGTAATAGCTTTGGTTGGCAAATATCCATAGGATGACTTCTTGTCCAGCGGGTATCCCAGCTGTATTTAGGTCAATTTGCCACCAATCTTGATATGGTCCTGATAGAATTTGAGTGATGGTTGGCGAAGGACCGCCGGTTACTTGAATATCTACTGTTGATGGAACATTAGGTACATGTTCATCGTTATCTGTATCATAGAATTTCACTAAGATTGTCATATCGTCGCCATAATATAGGTCACCTGGAGATTCATATTCAAGTAGCGTTTCAATGAATCGGACAGCCTTTGATACTGGTTCATTAAATTGTGATTCAAAGAAGGGAATAGAGGCCTCAGGATATGTTACATTTATGGTGAATAAATAACTGCCAATTCCATCGAGTTGTGTTGTATCAATTGATATGTCATAGAAACCATTACCTAGCTCTGTGTACCACCAATCAACTCCATAAGTTCCAAAGAATGGAAGTGAAGGACAGAGCAGGGTTATGTCCAATAATGGCCAATCTGTTTCATTAATACCGAATCCCTGTTCTGTCTGAAACCTGAAGATGATGCTTATAACATCATCATAGGGGAACGAAGCATCGGTGGGTTGGAGGATAAATTCTGTGCGTTGTCCAACTACGTAAGCTCGAAAATCAAATTCTTTAGTTGTATAATAAGGTGCATTTCCTGATTCCCAGGTTACTTCGAGTTTGAAGTCAAAGAAGATGTTTACTCGTCCAAAGTAGTCTGCGTCAACCCTGAGTTGGAATGCATCGGTTCCACCTAATGCAACAATATACCATGCATCAGTAGGAATGAGGACAGGAATTGCTGGTGTGGTATTATAAAGATAGCATAAGACATGGTCACCGCCAAAGGAGGTGTTTGTAATCCAAGTTGTCCGAAGTTGATCTGAGTAGGTGAAGTTTACAAGGATTTCATCAAGATAGCCATATTCTCCTGCAGCGGTGTTTCTGATATCTGTAGGTCGTTCTGTGACAATAAGTGATACTGATTTGGTTTGAACAGCATAAGGTGGTGGTGAGGTTGGCCAGGTAGTGTTTACTGTCCGAGCATATGTACCTGGGGCACCTATGAAGGTAGAATTGATGACGATGTCATAGATGCCACTTCCGAATGAAATCACTGTATAGAATCCAACTTCACCGATGAGTGTGATGATGGCTGCTTGACCATCTATACCTTGACCGTTCAGACTGCTATCAGGGTCATTCACAGTATAGGTAATTCGGATGGTGAAGTTCTCTGCGTATGGTTGTGCATCGACAGGTTGTACAGTCATGGCTGTGAACACGGTTCGCACACTGAAGATGAGTTCAGGAATCGTATCGGTTTCATATTGACTCCCTGCACCAGAGACGCCGATCATGATCTTATATTCGTCAATGGTTGCAAAAGCGGCTGCATCAATGGTGATTTGGTAAGCTGATTGGGCACCTATCCATACTGATGTTACGTAGCCTGTAGGGTCGAAACCATCGAGACCGGTTACTGTAATGGTTCCGGTGGAGATGTCTTGTCCGTTGAGGGAGCTTTCACCATCTAGAACCTCGTAGGCTACATAGAGGACGGCGTCGTCACCGAAGGGGGTGAGGGGAACGCCCGTTGGATGTAACCAGGTAAATAGCGTTCGGACCGTGAGTGGAGCATCGTCTAATTGTCCATCAGTATAATCGGGTGGTCGGGTTATCGTGATGTCAAATTGATAATCTCCGATTGAGGTAAGATAGGTGTCGAAGAATGTGATGTTGTATTTGCCATTCTCCCAATAGGCATAGTCGAAGTGAGTGAATCTTGTCAGTCCGGAAATTGTGATGGTAGCACCGGATATCGGGATTGTGATGGGAACACCCGTTATTGGGTTTGTATCGCTAACAAGGTAGGTGACGATGAGTTTGCCATCTTCGCCCCATGGGACAACCGGTGGACTTTGGTATGTGAAGCTGGTGGCTAATCGTCGAATAATAAGTTGAGCATAGGCAACTCCATCACCATATTCGACAGAGGTGTAGACGTCGAGTTGGAGGTTATAGGTCGCACGTGGCCAACTCGAGATATCGAGGGTGATTTCATAGATACCATTAGTTACATTGGTGACCCAGGTAGCCCAATTGGAGCTGTCGAGAGTGATGGGGGCAAATCCTCCAGTTATCTCGATGGAGCTAATGTGGTTTACTGGTAGGCCCGCTGGTGGAACAAGGTCGCTGTCGTTTACAAATAAAGTAATCCTGGTATCGTAGCCAACGGGTACTTGGGGGATTGATTGAACGTCTGCACTGATTGAGTGGACGCGGATGACGATGTTCACGGTTCCGTATCCATCTTGGAATCGGGGGTCATTCGAATAGACGGTGACATTAAGTCGGTGTGTACCACGACCCCAGCCAGTGGCGTCAATGGTGAAATCGAGATTGTTTAATTCTGTCCAGGGGAGTGTTGGTGCTGAAGGACCCGAAATTTGGGTTACGCGGATTTGGGAAAGGTACGTGGTACTGATGGGGGATCCAGTGTCAAGGTCAGTCCAACTTACGCTGATTGGAATGGATCCGTCTTCTGGGACTGGTGGGGGTCCGGTGACCAATACGTAGACCCGATGGCCACGTATGGTGATTTGAACATTCCCACTAGAATCGGCATAAATTCGTGGGCTTGTTAATGCCTCAACTGTGATGGTAAGTGTATATGGAGATCCAGCAATTGTTAATGCTGATGTATCAATTGTGATGGTCCAGTCTGCGGGACTGATTTCTTGACCTGATACAGCTCCAGACCAAGTTATCCGGTAAACCTCGCCAATATCGATGGTTCCTCCAGCTGTTAGGTCATACCATTCAATTGTGAGGTCTGTGGTTTCTCCCCAGGGCGTCGCTTCAGGAGGTAGAACAGAGACCGCTGTTTGGTGAACCGTGACTGTTATTCGGAGACTCCCCGAGCTGCCAAAGTACTCACCTGTATCAGGAGTAGTTGTTACGTACAAATTGTATGTACCTGGGAGCCACGAACTCGTATCAAGGGTGAAGGATAGAGAGGTTCGAGTTGCAACGAGTGAATTATTGGACGTCCATCGAACTTGAAGGAAATTGAGCTCAGCATCGGAAAGAGCGGTGCCGTTGATATCTAACCACTGTAGGGTGACGTCAGTAGTACTTTGATAGGGTGTAGGATCTGGTTGGTTGACAATTGTCTGAGTTTGATGGCCCACGATTTGGAATCCGATGGATGCGGATCCATCACCGTAGGGACTTGCTGCATCTGCTTGGACGTTCAAGGTATAGCTTTGAATTGTTGAGATTCTCCCACTTGATGCAAGTAGGGTGATAGTATAGGTGCCGTCAGCATGGTCGACTAGGGTATAGTCGGGACCTTGGGTTAATGGAGTAGCACCTAGTTGTAGAGTGAAACTCGCTCCGCTTATTGGATCACCATTATGTGCTGTGCTTTCGGGATCATTCGCAGAAAAGTCAAGGTTGATTACCACGTCTTCACCCCAGGGAATAGAACCTGGTGGGGTGTAGTCGAGGGTTGTGGAGATTTCACGAACGATGATTGTGAGGACAGTTGTGCGGGTTGTGTAGTAGTTTCGTGCTGCTTGGATTGTTAAGGAGTATGTTCCCACGCTCAGATGCTCTGAAAATGTGATATCATACCATCCGGCAGTTCCATTACTTGTTCCCGAGGGATTTGTGGAACCCCAGTCCGTGGTGACGGTTGCTCCAGCAATCCCGGAGCTGAACTCGTCTTCGTAAAATACCTGAACAGTAAAGTCTTCATCATATGGTACGGTTAATCCTGGCGATTCAGGAGATGTGAGGGTTGCATCGCTTCGAACTTGGATATCAACCGGAACTGTCGCCGACTCATAAAAAGGCGCATCTGCTTGTACAGATAACACATAGTCTCCTGGACTGTCAAAATCGTTCGGAATTTCGCCTTGATAAAGACTCCCAACGGCTTGAAATGTTATGAAATGCGAACCCGGGTTGATGGTTCCGTTCACTTCAGCATTTCCAATGAGAATACCTGATCGGTCCAAATCAGAATAGTTGACACGCACAAAGGTGACACCAGATCCATAGGGGACAAGGACTGGATCTACTTCTGCTGCTGCAGCCGCGTCGTGTACTATGTTAAATTCTTGGGAATAAAATCCTGCAGCGGTTTCATTGGGGGATTCGGAGGTGTCATCGTCGTAGCTGACACAGGCTGTGTACCGTCCGGCTGGATATGTGATTCCAGATGTTAATACGGTTGATATGATGCTAGTTGTTGCCGGAGCTGATGTATCCCACGCTATTCCACCATCAGGTTTGTATAATGTAAGGTTAACTTCCCCCGCGGTCTTGGAAAGGGTGATATCTACTTCAAAGGTATCTCCTATGCTGTAAGTGTTTAGTATTCCCGTAACGGAGCTAACCCGGTTGGTGGATGAGAAAGTAAAGTTCCACCAGCCAAAACCAGTGACTGCCGATGGGGGGAGTCGCCAATGTGTGCTGTTACTAGCTGCATTTACAGCGGATGTTTGATCTTGTAAGAAGGGGTCAGTGGCGCTATAGAGTGTCCAGGCTTCTGAAAGTTTTTGGAGTGTGAAGTTATAATTTTCAAAATACCTTGGGTAAAGAGGAGCATTGAACCACGCCGTCCAGTAGACATCTCCTCCATTTTTGACGGAAAATGCTGTTCCTTCGGGTCCGAATTGAGCTTCTGTGGTTCTACTGCGTTTTATGTAAAGGGTTAACGTGTAATTGAAGCTAACATCTCGACTAATTGCACTCGCAGTGGTCCATATCCCAGTAACATAGTCATCAGATGGATAAGGCCCTAAATTTAAGTCAGTTAGAGAAATTTTGCCTGAACCATAGGTGGGATTTTCCCATGAGGATGTGCTATTAAATCGCAACTGTAAACCATTAGCGGTTGGACTGGGTTTTCCTCGGACGGTAAGTATGACGTTGTCAAAGTCCATGGCGAAATAGTTGTTGATAGCCCAATCAAAGTCCACGGTCATGCCCAAGGTGACATTAATGGTATCAGAAGCCCACGATGCGAGTTCGTCAACAGAAAGTGAAAAGTTAATGTTATGAAATCCCCAACCACCCCTATAGGCGTTAAGGCAATATCGATGGCAGACAAAGATGCGTTCAGCTCCTCCAACTTCTACATACACGGCCATCTCGTCGTCGTCGTCCCGACCGTGGACGTTATCATCGTAGAATTGGACATCAAAGGAGAGCCAAGCGGAGCTGGGGTCGATCCGGTTGAGGTCGATGGTTTGTGTCCACCCGATATATTCCGTATAACTGGGTCCAGATTGCCAATTATACCCACTCATGTTAGCCCACACGTTGATGCCATCCCCGGTTTCTCCCCACTTTGGTCCCCAATTCCATGAAAGACCGTCGATGCCTACTCCGGACATTCCAACTTGACTTTCCACCCAGTAGTCCGGTGTTGTCGTTCCGGATTCGAAATTACCATTCCGAGTGTTACCTATAATGTGAGAAATGTTATCAAACAAGTTGTATACGGAGGCGGTGAGTTGGTAGCCAGTCCATCCTTGAGGAATCTCAATTTGTCCGGATGCACTTTCTCCGAAATCTAAATCAGTCACGCCTAACGTGGCAGTTTGACCATGTGAGTACTCTTGGACAGTGAGTACTTGTCCAAGTCCTTGGTAAAGATACTCGGAACCATCCCAACTTGGTCCCTCCGGCAGAGGAGGCATTGAGGACGAAAGAGGAGTTTCTACTGCAGAGATACTTCCATCCTTAGTGAATTCTTGACCCAATGGAGTCAAGTTCGTAAAGGGCGTAATCAAGATAAGACTGGATAACAAAAACAAAGTCAGGATAGTTAAGGGAACAAAATTTCGTCGCTTCATACTTTTTACCCCGGGGTGGTTAGCAGAGGGTTGGAGCGCAGAGCAGTTCCCAGGCAGCAATGCGGTGTGAAGATCGGATGATACGTGCATCATTGACCTGTCGGTGTGTCTCCAATCGCCACCAAACCGTTACTTTACGACCGATGAGGCGATTTAAAAACATTTACCTGTACCTTTGTCTAAACAAAAAAGAAAAAATTGAGTGCTTACGAACATCAGAAGCCACGAGCACTCGGATGCTTACGAGTCCATGTCAGCATTTTGCTGCAGCGAATTGTACGTCGCTTGGCGTTCGGCTTTGCTCAAGTATTTCAGATGATCTACTAAGGCTGCTTTCTCTGCTTCACTAAGGTTAGGAATGCGGTCGAGTTCACGGCGTATCTCCGCAATCACTGCATCAGGTACAGCTGGCGCGTCTTGAAGTTCCGGAGGTAACACGCTAGGTGCAGTCCGGTCTTCTTTTAGTGCTTTGGGCTCTGGTGGTTCTTTGGTTGGCACCTCTTCCAGCGGAGGCACATCAGGCTTTACAGGAGGTGTTTCAGTTGGAGTTGGTTTTGGAGGAGCTTCCTTTGGAATGGGTTTGGGGGGCGCCTCCTTCGGTGCTGGTGTTGGTGCTGGTTCTAGTGGTGGTGTGATGGGTTGCTCGCGTTGAGTGAGGAAGTCCATCCGACGTTGCCCCATCTGTCGTTTCAAGTCATCGAGGAACCAGATACGGTCTTTGCGCGGAATCTTTCGCATCTCGTTCGCAAGGACGGTTTTTTCTTCTGGTCCTAATCCTGGGATTTTATCCAGTTCGGTCATAATGTCTTCTTCTTTGGCCGAGATTTCTTCAACTTCTTCTGTTCTTGGAATCATAGCCGGTGTTGCCGCTACACCAATCGTACCCATTGCCGTGCTTACCTTGGATTCCATGGTGACTTCTCGGTCATGGAAGCGTTTCAGGTCCTTCCGACCGAGTGTATACCCTTCTTCCTTGTCAATGGTCTTGGCGAGTTTCCGCAACCGGCGGACTTCCCATGGTATCGAATAGACCCGCGCCCAGAGAATCCATCCAATCAGTGCGATGACCACTATTACGGCAGTGATAGATCCATAGAAAATCAGTTGTTCCGTAAGTTCTGTGAATTCGATACTGACAAAGCTTTCAATTTCGTTGATTGCATTGTAATTGAACTTCTCGGCTATGAAGGTCAATGTAGTTGGACTGGCACTATTCGCACTGATTGTTATGTTATAATACCCTAGATTGGTCGGGTCAGGCTCGATTGTGATAGTCGCTCCTATCGAGGCTGCTTCAAGTTCATAATAAACATCAGCACCAGTTACAGGTGCGTTGTGATATGTGTCATTAAGATAAAGTACAAAGGAGTAAGTTGTTCCGATATAAAGCGTGTTAGGAATGGACTCAACTAAACTGAGTTCCATCGGAATAGAATCGACTTCAAGGCTCCTGCTAATCATTTTGTTTTCATAAAAATCTGAACGAAATTCAATTATGAGTTCACGGGTGGCTGATGTGTTAAATTGGAAATACACGGTCCAATAACCAGTATCAGAATCAAAGGTAAAATCTACGGCGGAAATAAAGCTGATGGTTCTCGATAAAACTTCATCTTCAAGGAGACTGTTATAACCCATATCCCTATAATTATAGGTTAGAACAAGTGTATCACCAATGGGAATGAACCAACTGGGATTCGAATAGGGAACAGAGACATTATAGTCAACCCCATCAATTGTGACGATTGTATATGCACTTATGAGATCTAATTCCGTTCCTGCTTTGCTGATTGTTAGAGGAACAGAAGTTGACGAGTCACTGAATTTCGAAAATATCGGATGATAGATACTAATTATCCGGGCTTGACTACTTGGTGTTTCATTGGCAGGGAACGAGCAAGTATACCATCCATCAGTCCCAGTTGGGTCGAAATAATAGTGATTCCCTTGCCAGATAAGATATAGCGTGTGACCGTCGATTGGATTCCACGGATTCAATCCTCGTGTGTCATTGAGAAAAACGTCGATTGTGACATTCTGCTTGTAATTTGCTGAATAAGCTGGTTGTTCAACGATAATCTCGCAGGGCTTATACCTCATTGTAATTGTGAAGGTGATTTGTTGAGGAATTGTATTTGTGGCGCCTGCTGTGACGGTGATGGTTTGAGGTTGCATTCGCCAGGTGGATGTATTGAATTCACAATAGTAGGTTCCGTCTGCTATGAAGGTGAAATCTTCCATCACATAAGAAGTCGAAGCATTCAGTGCACTAATATCAGCATAATTCAAATAGTTCCAGAAGGTTCCATTTTCATGAACTGACCAAAATGTCACATAAAGAGTGATGTTGTCATCTATGTAGACTTCTATTGCGGTGCTATTTCCTGGTGGTGTGTCAAGTCTTGTGTTTACTGCTTGGATACTTACTGTGAAGATGAAGAATTCAGTTTCGTAGTCGGTCATGTTCGTTTGGATGATGAGTTGGGTTCCAGTTGCATTCGCTGATCCTGTATCAATTATTGGACTAATAGTGTAGAAACCAGGAGTTCCTGTATAGGTCATTAATGCCCAGTCTGAAGTATACCATTTGTAGATGATTTCGGTGCCGTTGGCTGGGGTCATTGGAGTGCCCGTTAATAAATCTTCAAGGTAAACGGTGACAGGAATGAGTTCTCCCCAGTAGACAATTATATTCGAGCCTATTGGGTCGATTTTTACCAGTGATAGAGGCGCTTTTTGGATAGTAATGTCGACATCTCTTATTTGCTCTTCATAATTTGTTTTAGTAGCTGTGAGGTAAAAGGAGAAGGCTCCTGCCGCAAGACCAGTAGTGTCAATCATAATCACCCATGTTCCGTCGATTTGAGTATAATTGAAAGTTAATCCAACATCAATAGACCAAATTACATCGGTGATATTTTCGAAGTCATGGTCTCGATCTTGATATAGCGCCTCGATAACAAGCCATTGAGAGTAGTATAGTGTTGAGGGTTGCGACCAATCTAGTGTCGTACGAATCTCACGGACACGTGCTGAAACGAAGGCTTCAGCAGATGCATAGTATGGGAAGTATTGTGGGTCAAATCCTGTTGGCCAAGTGAGGGTGATGCGGAATGAATAAGTTCCTACATCTAGATTCATATCGCCACGGATAATTAGCGTGTAGTTACCATCTGTTCCTGGCCAGGAGGAGGCTAGAACGTACCAATATGAATCATTCCATCCTGCGATATCGTCACATTCAACGAGAATGCCAACATATGTACTGCCATTCGTTACTTTTCCTCCTCCAGTTGTCTCGTAATGTAAATTGATGATGATATCATCACCAGTTGGCTCCGTTTGGATGGTTTCGGAGTAGAGAATGGTTTCTGTACCCACTGTACGGACGGAGAATGCTTTGGTTGCTATTGTATAGAACGGTGCGTTTCCAGCTACCCAGCTGGCTTCAATTTTCAAGTTGAAGATTACGTTTACGGCTCCCAGTTCACTAGCACTAATTAGGACACGATAGTAGAGGGTTGGTTCGCCCCAACCTGTACCAAACGTTATGTCTTCAAGATAATATGTAGCCGAAATCTCGCTATCGTTGGAAGCGTGAAGGATTCGGATTCGTACCCAAGAACCAGTCGTTGAGTTATCAATGCCCCAATCATCAAGGACATCAGTATAGTTAAGGTAGACAATGACATTATCAGCATAGTTGGTGTCAGGTGGGTTGGTATTGATAATGCGGGTTTCTCGATATTCTGATGTCAGCCAGACACCCACCCATTGTTCTTCGTAGGTTGGTGGATCATCTATCCATCCAAGGGTGATGTTAATCCAGTAACTTCCTGGTGCTGGAGTTTGATCAGAGTTTATGATGATGAGATAGTGACCGTTTCCTTGGTCAAATAATGAATAGCTTGGATACGCCCAAGTATCATTAGTGACGATAATAATATCATCGGAGCCAATGATGCCGTCTCCATCTTGGGAACTTGCATCATCGCGAACTCGATAGATTACTGTGATATAGAAATCTTCACCGTAGGGAGCGGCGTCAACTGGTTCTTTTTCAATCTCAGTGTAGACGGTGCGGATATTGAAAGACATTGGGGGGCTAGCGATTCTTGCAGATCGATACGGCTCCGTGGGATGATATGCATCAACTTCGATTTGATAACTTCCAATACTTAGTGCCTTTGTAATTGTGATGCGGTAGTATCCGGGGAATGGGGTAACGGAATAATCACCTGGAAGAAGAACCAAACCTCCGATACCCGTGACCGTAATGGTGGCTCCGGAGATAAATGCCCCGTTGTTGGAACTTTGTCCATCTAGAATGAAGTATTGTACATCAACAATGACATCATCACCATATGGCGTTGTTGGAACTCGTGAGTACGCTAGTGTTGTAAAGAGAGCACGCACGGTAATTGGAACATTGGTGAGTGCTCCATTGTTATATTGGGCTGGGCTTGATATGGAAATATCAAAGTAATAGGTCTGATTAGTCGGGAGTTGTGCTGCAAAAATGGTGATGGTATAGGTGCTATCTCCATTATCTAGGAAAGAAAAGTCCACACCCAAAGTTAAAGTTGCTATACTTATCGTGGCCCCTGTGATTGGATCTCCATTTTGGGATGCAATAGTGTCTGAAACAGTGTAGTTCACTTCGAGAATTCCATCTTCTCCCCAAGCCACAACTGGTGGGCTTTGATAAGTGAAGCTGGTGGCAAGGGCACGGATAGTAGCTGCTGTGTAAACAGTGTCATTCTCATAGCTTGATGAAGTGTAAACGTAAACATCTAGCGCATGAGTTCCTAGCACCCACCCAGTGGTATCAAGTGTGATAGTGAAGATTCCATCATTTGGTAAGCCATCTTCTACCCATTGCGTCCAGTTTCCACTGTTAATGTACAGGGTTGTTGGACCCACAATCCGGATGGCAATGAGATCTGCGTCAGGAAGTGCTGTTCCCAAATCGTCATCATCGACTCGAAGCACCATGGACCCATTGTTTTCCCAAGGGATGTTGGAGATTGGATTGATGTTGCTAGCAATATAGTGGTTGCGGATTCGAAAACCGATTGTTTGGTCAGCATCTTGATGATAGGCGTCTGGGGCGACCACATGCAATGCAAGGGAATAAATTTTCACTGTTGAGATTTCTCCGCTTGAATAAAGGAGGGTTAATGTGTATTGGCCTCCGCCGTTATCTACGAGAGAATAATCACCTGGATCGAGTGCACCACCATCGAGTAAAGTGCCTGCGATACTCGTTACTCCAGTAATGCCATTCCCATCTTCTCCACTGGCTGAATCATCCACAATGTAATAGAAAACTATAACGACATCTAAGCCCCAGGCTGTACTCCCGACTGCTTCGTATGTGATTGCGGTACGAATGGCTCGAATGTCAAATCCAATGTTGACACTTGCATCATCATGTTGGGTATCTGGAGAATTCACATAAAGATCCAACGAATAAGTCGCAATACTGCTAATTCTACCACTGGAGAAGAGGATTGTAAGGGTATATTGCCCTCCACCATTATCGACTAGGGTGTAGTCTCCAGGGTTTAACGGGGCACCATCGAGCTGGGAACCCGCAATTGAGGTGACGCCTGTAATTCCGGTGCCATGTTGAGAGCTGGCAGGATCATTCACTTTGTAATTGATGACAATGACTACATCTGTACCTCGGGGAACAGGGGGCGTGGGGGTATAACTTACAAGGGTGACAATAGACCGAACGTCGAATTGCCCAGATCGGTCTGCGTAGTCATAATTAGCAGTTGGAGCATTCACATAAAGGTAGAGAGTGTATGATTGAATGTTGTTGATTCTCCCGCTGGAATACAGAATTGTGAGAGTATATTGACCAGCTCCTTCATCAACTAATGTGTAGTCAGTACCAACTAATCCAACGGCATCTAGTGTTGACCCTGAAATGTCGGTTACTCCTGTGATACCATTCCCGTGTTGGCTGCTTGCTAAATCACTAACCCGATAATAGAACGTAATAACAACATCGTCACCCCAGGGTGTTGGTGAGGGTGGATCAATCGTTACCTGGGTTGTTAAGGCACGAATATCGAAGGTAATGGTTTGGTCAGCAGCATCATATTGGACGGCAGGGGCGTCAAAATGTAATTCCAGCGTATAGGTCGTAATACTGGATAACTTCCCACTGGAATAAAGGAGAGTGAGGGTGTATTGGCCACCACCGTTATCGACTAAAGTGTAGTCACCTGGTACTAGGGGTACAGCATCTAAAGTGGATCCACTAATACTCGTTACTCCGGTAATCCCATTGCCGTGTTGGGCGCTGGATGTGTCTTCAACCAAATAGAATACAGTGATAACCACATCTTGCCCCCAAGGCGTCGGAAGGGGCGGTGTATAGGTAATCTTTGTACCCAACAAGCGAACAGTAAATGATGTTGTTCGGTCTGCAGCATTGTACTCAGCGCTAGGTGCAACGACATGCAGAGCCAGTGAGTAGGACTGAATACTCGAAATAACTCCGCTGCTAAATAGGATAGTGAGGGTGTATTGACCGCCACCGTTATCGACCAGAGTATATTCACCAGGGTTCAGGGCTACTGCGTCAAGAGTGGAGCCGGTAATTGAAGTGACCCCGGTGATGCCAGTGCCATCATTGGAGCTGTCTAAGTCGTTAATGACATAGTAGAAAGTGATTACGACGTCTTCACCCCAGGGGGTCTGAGGAATCGGGTCAAAGGAAATCGAAGTCCGCAACGTACGGACCCTGAAACTGATTGTTTGTGATGCATTCTCATGTTGGGCATCAGGGGAGACGACAAAGACAATTAGAGAATACAACTTGATGATAGATAGCTTTCCACTACTAAACAGAATAGTTAGGGTATATTGCCCTCCGCCATTATCCACGAGTGTATAATCACCGGAATCGAGAGCAATAGCATCGAGGGTCGATCCTGTGATACTGGTGACACCAGGGATACCATTTCCATCTTGGGAGCTGGTGGGATCATTGACCGTGTAGTAGAAGATGATTTCGACATCTTCACCATACGGTGTGGGACTGACCGCATCATATGTGACGAAGGTTCGAATGGTCCGAATTTCAAAGGTGATGGTTTGGTCAGCAGCATCATGTTGGCTATCAGGAGCGACGACATGCAAGTCAAGAGAATATGTTTTGATACTGTTGATAATTCCACTAGTATAAAGCAGTGTGAGGGTGTATTGGCCGCCGCCATTATCAACAAGTGTATATTCTGTGACGAGGAGTGGTGTTCCATCCAATTGGGACCCAGCAATTGACGTTACACCATCAATCCCGTTTCCATGTTGACTACTGGACGGGTCATTGACCTTATAGTAGAAGATGATGACGACATCCTCACTCCAAGGTACGGGAATAACCGGGTCATACGTAATTTCAGTTGCGAGAGTTCTCACATCAAAAGTGATTGTTTGGCTCGCATCATCATGTTGAGTATCCGGGGAATTCACAAAAAGGTACAAGCTGTAGGTTTGGACGTTATTGATCTTTCCACTGGAGTAGAGGATGGTGAGTGTATATTGTCCTCCTCCATTATCTACGAGAGTATAGTCGCCAGGATTAAGGAGGACAGCATCTAGGGTGGATCCGGTAATATCTGTGACGCCTGTGATACCGTTGCCATGTTGGATACTAGCTAGGTCACTGACCCGATAATAAAAAGTGATTATAACATCGTCACTCCAAGGAGTTTGTGATGGTGGGTCAATCGTCACTTGGGTTGTTAGAGTGCGAATATCGAAGGTGATGGTTTGGTCGGCATCAGCGTATTGGACAGCTGGGGCATCGAAATGTAATTCCAATGTATAGGTCTTGATGTTGGAAAGTTTTCCGCTGGAATAAAGAAGAGTGAGGGTGTATTGCCCGCCTCCGTTATCGACTAGGGTAAAGTCACCTCCGATTAAGGGTACGCCATCAAGTGTTGAATCGGTGATGCTGGTGACACCAGGGATACCATTCCCGTGTTGAGCGCTGGATGTATCTTCGACTAAATAGAACACGATGATGACTACATCTTGCTCCCATGGTGTTGGAAGGGGAGGTGTGTATGTAATCTTCGTGCCTAGTTGCCTGACAGTAAAAGTGGTGGTTCGATCTGCTGAGTTATATTCAGCACTCGGTGTATCGACATGTAAGGCAAGCAGGTAGGGCTTGATACTCGAAATTATTCCACTACTGTACAAAATTGTGAGGGTGTATTGGCCGC
>JAEOSA010000006.1 GCA_016840595.1 Candidatus Hermodarchaeota archaeon
CCTGATGGTGCATTTGACCGGTCTATTCCTGCATTGGCCATCAAGGTGTTATCCTTAATGGTCAGGAGTACATGAGGTACACCCCCGAGTATTTCATCCGCTTCTTCCAAGATGATTTGAACTAAATGCGCATCCACTTCATAACGCTCAGCTAATTCTTGTGCTTGAGGGGAAACCGAAACCGTCGACAATTTACGAATTCGGTTTTGCGCTGTTGCAACAACTGTTTCAGCCACAATGATGATATCTTGAGATTCTACTGTTAGCCCTTGTTCTGCAATGGCTGAAAACAGTTTTTCAATTAGGTCATCTCCAGGCTGGACAATTGGAGTCCTAATACCTATTAGCTCCATTTTTCTTCACATTCTTGAGTTACTAGAAAACGCAGTGACCATTTTTGCGCAGTCACTCGTTGCGCGAACATCATGAGCTCGAATAACATGAGCACCTTCCAGTATGGCAATTGTCACAGCTGCAAGTGTCCCAAATAGACGGTCTTGGGGAGAAGGATAGCCCAAAACCTTGCCGATGAAACTTTTCCTAGACACGCCCAGTAAAATTGGTCTTTTCAGAATCCGGATTTTCCTTAAGTTCAGAATGAGTTCCAAGTCATTTTGGAACGGTTTGCCAAATCCAAGACCTGGATCTACAACAACAAGGTTTGAGGGAATTTCTGCAGTATGAGCAAAATGGAGACTCCTTCTCAATGCGGATATTACCTGAGTACTAGTAGTCCGGTCACCTGGTCGGTTTTTTGTAGCCATTAGCACGCAACTTGCGCCAGCATCTTTGATGATTTTAGCCATATTGGGATCAAATTTCAACCCAGATACATCATTGACAATAGTTGCACCTTTTTCCAAGGCAACCTGTGCAACTGATGCCCGGTATGTATCGATTGATACTGGTACATCCCAGTTTTTTACAATGTATTGAATAATCTTGACTACGCGCTTTTTTTCTATCTCAACTGGCGGTATTGGAGAACCAGGTGCGGTTGATACACCACCAATATCAAGCATATCAACATTCTCATCTACCATTCTCTCAACGGCTGAGAGAACTTCCTTGGAAGAGGCATAGTATGAATTCTGGTAGAAAGCGTGGGGATCCAGATTGATAATTCCCATTATGGCTACTGGCTGATTGTCACCTACACTTACTGAACCAAGCTGTGCTTGAGAAGAACTCATTAGTGCTCACCAAAAACTTAATGCCACTTGCCCAAATAAGAAATCGACCGTTCCACAGAGGTTACTGCTTTGACTGAATTAAAATTACTTACAACACATTTGCACGATTGGCATGAGGATTATGGAGCCAAAATGGTGTCATTTGCAGGGTATCACATGCCCTTAAATTACCAAGCCATCACTTTAGAACATATTACTACTCGAAAAGCTGCAGGGATTTTTGATGTAACCCACATGGGTCGAGCAATGATTACCGGTTCAGAAGCCACCCAATATCTTGACAACCTCTTACCTACACGGATTCACCGATTGGAAAACGGTGCGGGAACATACAGTGCTTTCTGCACCAAAAATGGAGGCATCGTTGATGACCTCTTCCTGTTCCGCTTGGCAGATAATGAGTATTATATGGTAGTCAACGGAGCGAATCGAAAGAAAGACTTCGGTTGGATGAAAAAACACGCTAAGGAATTTAATGTCAAGATTTCAAATATTTCTGATAGCACTCCGATGTTTGCCCTTCAAGGACCTGCAGCGGTAAAGATCTTACAGAAACTCACATCAATTGATTTGGATTCAGTTCCCCGTTTTCACTCAGTGAAAACGAAGCTAAACAGATTTGATGTCATCGCCACGCGTAGTGGGTATACAGGAGAGGATGGATTTGAAATTGCACAGCTCAATGTAAATCTTGACAAAAAAGAATTGGCAGTTCAATTATGGGAAGATATTCTTGAGCACGGGAAGGAAGAAGGAATCGTCCCAGTCGGTTTAGCCGCACGGGATACTCTTCGCCTTGAGGCAGGAATGGTACTTTATGGAAACGACATCAACGAGGATACCAGTCCATTTCAAGCACGGATTGGATTTGTTGTCCATTTGAAAAAAGAGAAATTCATAGGTAAAGAGGCGCTGGTTGCCGAGAAGGCTGAAAAACCCCAACGACTTCGGGTAGGACTCATTATGTTGGGGAAAGGAATACCAAGAACAGGTAACCCAATTTATGCAAAAGGTGAAGTGATTGGAGAAGTCACAAGTGGATCCATTTCTCCGCTTCTCCGAAAAGGAGTAGCTTTAGGGTATGTGAACCGGGCCTTCCGAGTATCAGAAACCCTTGTGCATATTGAGATAGGTAAGAAGAAACGGTGGGCTGAAATCTATCACCCTAAGAAACTGCTCGCCCAAATCAAGAAACAGGCAAATAAGTAAACAGAGACAATTTCCTTACTTTGATTCCCAGTCATTATCAATTTCTTGAGCAAAGCTAACAAGCAGTTGTGCAACTGGATGTTTCGGATTTAAATGGAGGATTCGCCTACGTCGGAAGAACCGAATATCCGAAACAATTCCCGCTTTTATCAGAGGAAGAAGACAACGTTCAACAGAGGATACTGAAACTTTCGCACGCCGTGCAAGCATAGAAAGATGCATCGTTGTATCTTTCTGTTGAATGAGCACTTCGAGAAGTCGAACCTGTGGAGTGTCACCGAACAACTCTTTTAATCGACCCATTGGATGTAGCCAACTCACCGCTCTGGAAGTGAACCTGATGTCAATAAAGGTAAACTCTTACAAAAAAGGTTTGCCGCGAAAGCCATCAACATGGTCTAAAGCTGTGATGGCACGACTTTAGTACCAATTTTTCCCTTTTCTAAGGCTTGTACAATATTTTCGGGGATTGTTCCATTTACAAACCAGACTTCGATTTGGGCTCGTTGGATTATATCTAGGGCTGGTTTATCAAAAAGGGGGTAAGTTCCAGGTTGGCTTTCTAGGGGGGTGATAATATTTCGTAATTGATCAATGGTAATTTCTAACAGGAGCTTTGCCTGAGTGAATTTCTTAGGATCGCTGTCATAGACGCCTTCAACGTCAGTGACGTTAAGCAGAATTTTTGAATTCGTTAATTCAGCAACTTGGGCAGCAACAGCATTAGTAGATTGGCCAGGACGAAGACCACCGAGAATAAGAAGGCGTTCATCATTTTGAAGGCTAGCTAGTTGTTCTTCACTCATTATTGGAGTTGGATAGGCAATATCTTGTAATGCTGTGATCATCAGTTGGGCACAAACCCAAGTTGCAGCGATACCCAGCTGGTCCAAGGTGTCACGGTTTGCACCGAGTAATTTTCCACTTTTCACCAATGATTTCGCAAGGACACCTCCACCGATTACTAACACGATGTTATGCCCGAGTTCCTTAATTTGTCGAATTGCGTTGGCAATTCCCTGATATCGAGTAATATCGAACTGTTCATCCTCATCAAAAAGAAGAGATCCACCAATTTTTATTACGAGTTTCATCGGAACGCCTCTGTAGTTCGAAAAGTTTTTGGATACCTTTAACGGTTGCTGCTCGCACTTAATATCGCATACATGCCTTTTTGCTTTATGTGAGTAAGGAGTTGCTATCTATGTCCACTACTAGCGAATCGTATCAGCGGTTCAGACTCAAGAAGGTAGTGGACACTCTCGCAGAGAAAAAAGGACTTCATACGGAGTTAATAACCCTTTACATTCCACCCGAACGTCAAATGAGCGATGTGCTCTCAACACTACGAACGGAATATGGAACTGCAACCAACATCAAATCTAAATCAACACGAAAGAATGTGATGGATGCAATCCAAACGGTAATCCAACGTTTGAAAATCATTCCTAAACCTCCACCTAATGGATTAGCCGTGTTCGCGGGTGCTATTCCTCATGGAGCCCCTGGTAGCGAAAAAATGGAAATATATCTGATTGAACCGCCAGAGCCAGTGAATGTATACATCTACCGATGTGCTGCAGAATTCTGGCTCGATCCTCTGCGCGAAATGTTAACCCCAAAGGATAGTTATGGGTTAATCTCAATTGACCGAAGTGCCGCGGCTTGGGCCATACTACGCGGTACCAACTTACAGGTTGTAAAAACGATTAAATCGGGGATTATGGGCAAACACCGAGCAGGCGGACAAAGTCAGCGGCGGTTCGAACGTCTCATAGAACAGGCTGCACATGAATTTCTCACTCGATCCAGTGAATTAACAAGAGAATTATTCGAAGATATTCCGGATTTAAGGGGAGTAATCATAGGGGGTCCAGGTTTCACAAAAGAAGTCTTTTCAGAGAAGGGCTATCTGTCTTCTCCGTTGAAGGATAAGGTTTTAGCAGTTCTTGACACAGCCTATTCTGGAGAGGAGGGCATCCGAGCCTTAGTGGAAAAATCAGGAGAGATTCTTCGAAACCAACGCTTAATGGAAGAAAAGCATCTCGTCCAACGTTTCCTTGGTGAACTTGCTCGCGATACTGGTCGGGCTACATATGGTGAAAAACAAGTCCGAGAAGCACTCGACCGAGGTGCAGTTGATATCATCTTAGTCTCTGAGGGTATCGAATTCTCACGAATTACAATTAATTGTAGCTCTTGCGGTCACACTACTGAGAGAACCCTGACACCAGATGCAATAACACGATTCGAGAATGAGCTAGCCAATCAACAGTGTACAAAGTGTCAAAACCAGACTTTGCAAATTACTGAATCGCAAGATATCATTGAAGAGTTAGGAGAATTATCGAACAAAACAGGAGCTAAAATCGAAATCATATCACCTGAAACTGAAGAAGGGAAACAGCTCCTCAGCGCATTTCGGGGTATTGCCGCCATCCTTCGTTGGGCTGATCAGGCTTAGGTTAAAAATTCTTGGAGAAAGCCTTTTTAACATGCGAAAGAATGCCGTCCACTAGTCAAACAAAAAATAATCAACTAAAACCCATTTACCGCCACCTAAACTATTGAACTAGAGGTTTCTAATGATGGGGCAAAATACACAATTAAAAGAAAAACGCTGGCAACCAGAAATCGAATTAGAAATCCTTGAGCTTTGGACCAAAGAGCAGCTTTACACTTTCCAACGGGAAACCCAGAGCCCCATCTATTCCATAGACATACCTCCTCCTTACCTAAGTGGACCTTGGCACATTGGCGGCGCTATCCATTATGCTCAAATTGATATGATTGCAAGAACAAAACGCATGGAAGGTTATGAGGTCATTTTCCCTATGGGGCTAGACCGTAATGGACTACCCATTGAGGTCCAAGTGGAAAAAGCTTACAACATAAGCATGCATGATATTCCGCGTCAAGAGTTTCTGAACAAGTGTGCTGAATTTCTGGACCGGAATGAAAGACTCATTGTTGCAATGGCTCAACGTTTGGGTTTGAGTTGTAACTCCTTCAAACACGACGAGATGTATCGTACTGATCATCCAGATTATCGTGCAATTACACAACACACGTTCATTGAACTATACAATCAAGAACTCGTCTATATCGATGATCGCCCCAATAACTGGTGTTCCGAATGCGGAACTACCATCGCAGATGCTGAAGTTGAGTATAAAGACATTGAAACCACCCTTTCAACACTGAAATTCACTATTGAGGATTCAGGTGAAGAATTACCCATTGCAACTACACGACCTGAACTCCTATCAGCATGCGCAGCTGTTCTCGTTAACCCAGATGACGAACGATACCAACATCTTCAAAATAAAACCGCGATTACACCGTTATACAATAAACGAGTTCCTATCATTCCGCACCACGAAGCTCGGATTGAATTTGGTACCGGCGTCGTTATGGTTTGCAGTTATGGCGATTATACAGATGTTAGACTATTTCGAGAACTACAGCTCCAACCAATCAACGCACTAGATGCCGATGGGAAAATGACAGAAGCTGCAGGTCCTTACAAAGACATGACGATTAAGGAAGCACGAAAAGCGATTCTCGATGACCTCCACAAGAAGGACCTAGTTCTCAAACAAGAGACTATTTCTCATCGAACTCCCACCTGTTGGCGAAGTCGCAACCCCATTGAATTCATTGCCATGCCCGAATACTATTTGAAACAAACACCATACCTTGATGACCTCCGCAATGTCATCGATGAAATGACTTTCTTTCCCCTCGCAAACAAGCAGATTCTCATCGATTGGATAAACAGCGTCAATCGGGACTGGCCTATTAGCCGTCGCAGATTTTATGGTACCGAAATCCCTCTTTGGTATTGTAAAAACTGTGACGAGACCATTGTTCCTCCAGCTGGTCCATATTATCAACCATGGAAGAATCCTCCACCAGTTAAGAAGTGCCCTAAATGCGGGGCTTCGGATAATTTCGAAGGAGAAACTCGGACTATGGACACTTGGATGGACTCATCCATCAGTTCCCTTATTGTTACTTTCTATACTAAAGACAATGAACTCTTTCAGCGTATCTTTCCAGCTAGCATTCGCCCCCAAGGGAAAGATATTGTTCGCACTTGGCTTTTCTATTCAATTTTACGTGTCTACCAGCTTTTCAAGGCTCCCGCCTTCAACTACGTCTGGATTAGCGGGATGGGCCTTGATGAGCATGGAGAAAGAATGAGTAAATCCCGAGGAAATATTATTGACCCTAACCCAATGTTCGACCAATATGGCACAGACGCATTACGTCTTTGGGGTGCTCTTGAAGCCTCTTTGGGCTCTGATTTCCGATTTAGTGAAGGCCGCCTTGCAGGAGCACATCGATTTCTTACTAAACTTTGGAATATTTCCCGATTCATCTCTGGATTCCCACAAATCAATGGCGAAGATATCGAACTCCAACCAGCTGATCACTGGATTCTCTCCGCACTAAACGATTTAATCAATCGCGCCAGAGACGGTTATAACAAACTCGACTTCATAGTTCCTGCCCGTGAACTTCGCACCTTCACTTGGGACCTCTTTGCGAGCCATTACCTTGAACTCGTCAAAGGACGCGCCTATTCCAAAGAGGATGATCCAGGACGGAACGCCGCGTGGTTTACTCTTCATAAGATTCTGCATGCCACCCTCAAACTCTTGGCACCGATTTGCCCTTTCATCACCGAGAAAATTCATCGTACCCTCTATGATACGGATACATCTATTCACAAATTATACTTCCCTGAACCTATTGATGGAATTGAAAAAGGCCATCCCACTGATACCTTAATCCAATTTAATGCTGACCTCTGGAAACACAAAAAAGATCACAAAATGAGCCTCCGTGCCCCTATCTCAACAGTTTCAGCAGCAAAGACTCTCAAACCCTACGCCGAGGATCTTAAACGGATGCATAACATTGAAACCATCAAATTTACCACAAAGGGCAACACAAAAATACTCCCACCAAAATAACCCCGAAGCCGATGGGGTGGTAGATCAGCGGTAGATCGCGTGTCTCGCACACACGAGGCCCCGGGTTCAAATCCCGGCCACTCCACCAATACGAAATCAGCTTTGGCAAAATCCATATAAACGAAAAAAGTCTACGCGCATCAACGTACTTCATGTGGGCCGGTGGCCTAGCTTGGTAGGGCACTCGGCTGATAACCGAGAGGTCGCGGGTTCGAAGCCCGTCCGGCCCACCATTTTCCGTTTTTCGAGATGAATTAATAACACACCTTCATCGAACACATGATAAGCTATTATCGTGAAGGAAAAAAAGAGAGTTCAATTGTGGTGAATAATATGGAAGCCCGGAAACTACAACGTGTGGGAGCTTCATTTCTCCTTTCGGTCCCAAAGCAATGGGTAGAGGAGCAGGGACTAAAGAAGGGTTCAATGATTTTGGTACATGAACGGGCAGATGGAATGCTTATCATCAATCCTAGACTTGAAGAGGAACCACTTCGACTTCGCAGTATTATCTCGGATCCATCCAATGTTTCTCGAAATATACTTGCTTGTTATTTGGCTGGCAACGATGTGATTGAAGTTAATCTCGGAGAAGCGATGACGCCCACCTTGAAGCGCGAAGTGAAAGGAATGGCTGAATTCCTTGTTGGAGTTGAAATTATGGAAGAAGAAGCCTCCGGCATGACTTTACAGTGTATGATTCCTAGGAGTATCGATTTACGGACCTACTTACGGCGAACCTATGGGATTGCAGCAAAGATGCATGAAGATGCGATTCATGCGTTTATCCGCAATGATCAAGAGCTGGCACAAGACGTTATTGACAGAGATCGAGAAGTAGATCGGTTGTATTTTTTGGTCGTCCGACAACTTCGGAAAGCAATTGCCTCACCAAGCGGTGATTTACTACTTTCTCCACTCAACCTCTTGGACTATCGGCTGGTCGCAAAGGAAGTAGAAGCAATTGCAGATGGATGTGCGAGCATAGCAGAACAAGTAGTCACAGAAGGGTATATTTTTCCACCGCGACCGTTTTCACAAGTATTAACAAAACTCAGTAATCAAGTCTTAATCGCGCATCGAGAAGCAATTACAGCCGTCCTCCAACAGAATAGTGTACGAGCACGAAAGGTAATTGCGCAGAAACAATCGATTTCAAAACTGGTTTTCGAACTTACCGAAGTGCTAGCGAGACAGGATTTGTCTGTTTTACCTGTGTTCGATCGGGTAATCCACAACGTGGAACGAATTTTTGAATCGAGCATTGACATAGCTGACCTTGTAATATAGCAGAAAAGGAAAGTGGCGCGGAGTAAGGGATTTGAACCCTTGCGACCACGAAGGTCACTGGATGACTCGGTCATCTCGAGTCCAGCGCGTTACCGCTCCGCCAACTCCGCTAGCCTTTAATTATGATTTTCCTTCCCCATAAACATTTTTTTCTCTTCTATTCGATTGCTGTTGTACCCAAACACTTTACTTAGAGGGACGACTCCCAAAACGCATCAGGGTGAACTTTAATGGTCCTCTCCAAAGACGTCAATACAATTCAACGGGAATATAAAATCATTGGTCGCCAAGACCTTATTACGCAATGTCTAGCATCCGATAAGGCAAATAAACACATGCTCATCGAAGGTCCAGTCGGTGTCGGGAAAACCACAATCGCTTCTGCCATTACTAATTTCTTAGGACGTTCATTTTTCCGTGTTGATGGAGATGAACGCTATACTTCGGCGAAGCTAGTGGGATGGTTCGATCCCCCTGTTGTACTCAAAAACGGATATACCCGCGACACCTTCGTTCCCGGTCCTCTTGTAGAAACGATGGAAACAGGTGGAGTACTTTTTATTAATGAAATTAACCGTATGCCAGAAGCAACACAGAATACACTTCTTCCAGTCATGGACGAAGGAACGTTACATGTACCAAAGCTAGGCACTATCAATGCAAAAAATGGATTCCGAATAATCGCTACCCAAAATCCTGAGGCTAGCGTGGGTGTGACACCACTCGGAGAAGCTCTACGGGACCGGTACGTCTGGCTTTATCTCGACTATCATACCGAAGACGAAGAAAAGGAAATCGTTCATATTAATACTGGAGTCGAAGACAAGGAAATCGTAGGATTGGCTGTGGCTATCACCCGAGCAACACGTGATTACACAGACATTCGTCGCGGGGCTAGTGTTCGGGGCGCCATCGATATTACAAGTCTCTACACACAACTACCTGGTGAAGGTTACGCTGTGTGGGAAAAAGCCGCCATCATGTCACTTGTCCCGAAAATTGAATTACACGATGATGCAAATAAATCCGCAACCGAGGTTATCAAAACACTCGTTAAAGCTGTATTAGCAAATTTTTAATCGCTGAGGAGGCCCCGGCCTCCGATGACGTGCCCATCGTTCTCTCCGGAACCATCTCAGATGAAAAACTCTTCGAATCTGAAATCAGAGCCAATGGACGTGATTTCCAATACTACCTCCGTTTAGGTCGTACCTTCGATTACCCCACAGCAAAAGAAATGGCTGAACTTGCTATTGAACAAAGAAATATCACTGCATTACAAGCCCTCGCTCAGCTCCAACCAATAGCTACAAGCGAAGCCATTTCAAGTCAAGACGGTGTTCATCTGATTGCAAAGTCTGCCCATGAAGGGAATGTTGCTGCACCACTACTCTTCTTTCAGCTCCGACACCAAATTCGCGGACAGTACCGCCAGAAATTTCGTGAACTGGCCCGTGCTACGATAATTCTTTCAGCTCTAAGAATCAGTGGTCGTGGACTGCGCCCTGAAACTATCAAAACCGTCCCTTTTTACCCAGGTCTTGACGAATTTGACCTTGATGCAACATTGGAAGAAACACTCCTAGAACCCGACTATGTGAATTATAATGAAATCGTTGGTGTTGAACGAGTTGCCCGGAAAAAAATTGGCACAATCATTTTAGATACCTCCGGATCTATGGCTGGGACCAAACTCCTTACAGCTGCTACCGCCGCCGCTGTTGCTGCATATCACTTACGTCATGACAAGTATGCCCTTATTGCTTTCAACACCGTTGCTAGCACTATCAAAACCATCGATCAACCCAGTACAATAGATTCTATCGTTGATACCATCCTTGACACAGAACCTGCGGGCTACACAAACATTGCCGATGCCCTAAAAACCGCATATACTCAATACCAACGTGTTCACCGACAAGAATCTTGGGCTATCCTCATCACTGATGGCATCGCCAACCGTGGTGGACCACCAGAACCCCACGCGCGGAAATATCACAATCTCCATGTATTACAAACCCCAGGTACTCATCCACAAGGTGAAGAAACCTGCCAGCAGATTGCCCAACTTGGTAAAGGACGCTATATCAAAGTCAACTCATACACAGATGTACCTCGTGCCCTCATGCGGCTCCTACGCCAAACGTGACATGACGTAGAACAGCACTGTAAAAAGAACCCAAAAGATTGCCATCAACGGACCGATTTCAGTTCCTGGTATTGGATACATAATTTTCACCAACAATGAGTTTAGATTTGGTTACTTAAACACCACAAGAGTTTTGCACTATAGTATCGAAACAAAACGGAACTCCGCTCACATTAAGGCACAAAGCTTTTATCGACCACCACAGCTCTTCTGTACCGTTCTCATCCAAATCCGCAGCGGGGTGGGGTAGCCAGGATATCCCGCGGGGCTCATAACCCCGAGATCGGTTGTTCAAATCAATCCCCCGCTACCATTTCTTTTTTCTTAGTCCGAATACTCTTAAGACGATTTGACCTAGTTTAACCCATTCCAAGGGATAAAACAAACAGGACCCCTCGTAGATGAACCTAAAGAAAGCCAACCCTTCAGAGGATACTTCCAATTCCAAAATGGATGACGTTACTATCAGATTTTCTGAAATCATCCTGACCGTCAATAATATTTTAGATGCGGTTCCATTCGACGATTATTCGAAAATAAATTGGGCACCCCTACCAATTGAGCTTAATGGACCACGATTCGGGGCTAGCTCCCATCTTAATACCAACAACCAGCTGATTTTAGAACTATCTGATGAACTTATCACCCAACACAAAAGACTCTTAGAACCTGTCCTTTGGCGCGAAGCATTCCTCCTCCATCTACCACGGAGTATACGGAAGGTTCCTGAATCATCTGATCTTGGACTCTATTGCTATTACCGATACGGTCTCAAAACCTCAAAACAAAGACATAAATTCCAACAATTATGGGAAAGCGTTTCTCCACCTCAAGGATACGAGTCTTACATTTACAATCCAACCGCCGGGTTTACTATCTTCGATACAAGTGTAAACGGCACATTCTTACAAAAAGTAGTGACATGGTTAGAACCATTCAAAGAATTACCGACCCAAATGTCCTCACAAATTTTTACAGCTAATCTTGAAAAGTGGATATTTAATCACCACATCATCCTTCAACCCATCGAATTGAAAATACTTAGAGAATTAAATGCTTGTCCTAGTTGCACTCAGAAAGAACTTGCAAAAAACTTAGATCTTCAACAGCCCACAATAAGCCGAGTAATTAAATCAATTGCTGAAAAACACCTACTTCGATATGACGTCTATGAAAATTATCCTGTGTTGGGACTCCAACCCTTAACAGTACAATTTTCTAGCAACAATGTAGGAGTTATCAATTCACTTAAAAGAATTGCCACAAAAATTCGATATACAATAATAATTCAGGAATTTGCTGACAGTCTTCTTATCTCATTTGTTATTCCTAAAGAGCGAATCTCACGCTTTCGACAATGGATAAAGCAGGTAGCAGCTGGGTATGATCTTTCTTTGCCCAAGATGTTCTTAACCACAGAGAGAGTAAATTTGAGAAATTTTGATATCTATAATCCCAAGCAAGGTGGCTGGCCTATTGAATATGATATAATCCTAGAAAATGTCTTCAGACTAATTAAGGAAGGGTGGACCCCCCACTTTCCCCCGCTTAAAGCCTTCAAATATTCATCTTCACGTTTAATGAAACCACTTACACTACAACCCCAAGACTTCATTTACATGCAGAGAGCAACCGATGCATTTTTTGTAACAGACCAAGTTCGCTTTTACGAATCACTTGAGGCAAGACAAGCAGGTTATCGTGAATCAGAGCACATGACTTACAGACGCCGTGTTGAGTTTCTAAAGCAGCAAAATATTATGAGCAAACCATTGGGGCTAGGCCTAATGCATATCGGTTTAAATGAGGCTGTGAATATTTTTATTGAAACTCCATATGAACAAACTAAAGCAATTTTCTCTGCCCTTCAATTACTTCCGTTTGTAAATGGAAGAATTTTCGACACCGGATCAGGAAGCATTATGATTCTTTTACCCAGTGGGACAGCTGTCCCGACACAAACATCCCTACATGATTTCTTTGAGGGATTGGATTATCCAATAAAAACAGCAATCAAGCCAACTTGGAAATCATTCGGTTGGGCAGATAGCAGACCCATTAATCCACATAATTATGACTTTAAAAAGGGGAAATGGATTTGGACAAAAGACACGTTGCCTCAGCCATTTGCTACTACTTCTTAATAGAAAACCAACCCAAAAAAGAAAATAATTCATGAAAAAAAATACCAAATTTGATTCGTTCCTAATTCACTTTTTGTATTCAGGTTTGGGGCTTTTTAGGGGATTTTCTTCTGAGTAACTTCAGAAAGATTTGGAGGTTCGACATTCATGCAATGGCCCCCTATTCGACCTTCCCCAACCCCTTAGATTCACCAATGGTCATACTAAATTAATTGGCCCAAGATTTTCATCCAGTGGTTATTACTATGGAACCCAGGTTGTGGGTTCCTTTTTTTCTCTTTTCTCATTGTTTTTACTGTTTCATCGCAAAGTAAAATTAAGTTGGTTTCTATTGTATTTCAAACAGTATTTGGATGGATAGATGATTTCTCGTGTGAATACACATGACTTTTGGTCCCAATTTAGAGCCCTAAAGAAGCAGATTGGTACTTTATTAGATATAGAGCCTTTACCTAGAGTTCGGGACAGAATTACTCAATTGCAATTCGAATCAAAAGCCTTGGAATATAAGGGTCCCCGATTTGGTACCACCGAACTTCCACCCAAGGAGGGAAAACGAAGAGGATGGACCATCACATTGTCTCAAGATCTCCAAACTGCTTCCTCACATATTCTATCTTGGGTGTTATGGAGGGAAGCATTACTTAGCTTCCTTAAGCCACATATCCGTCAAATTCCAGAAGCTGCGGACTTAGGACTTTATGCAGGTTTAAAATTTGGTGAACATAGCACTGAAGAAAAGAAACTACTATCCGAATTATGGGCTAGAGTATCTCCAACACAATATCATTTATATTACAACTATGATGCACCTTTCGGGTTTCCCATATTCGACAAAGTAGCTAACGACTTATTCCTTCACCGCGTCCTGATTTGGCTGAACTCGCTTCGCTCTAGCAGTTTCCAGCCCCTCTCCTCCTCCGCCTATACCGCTGCCTTAGAGAGATGGATGCAGGAAACCCATAACCCCCTTACTAAAACCGAAATACGAATTCTCAACGCACTCGGTACAATTGGTCACTTCTCTCAGAGTCGATTAGCCAAGATACTGAATCTTAGCGATTCTGCTATCAGTCAAGTTCTCAATAGATTAGCCCAAAGACACCTGCTCAGGATTTTTTCATTCATCAATCTTCCATTAGTAGGACTAATTCCTTTAGAGGTTAAACTCCAAGTTTCAGGTAGAAAACAAAAAAGAAAAATCATTACATTATTTTCGAAAATCCCCTACATTGACTCCATCATTGATATCCAGCAATACTTGATAGCTAGATTCATCATACCATATAATCGAGTGAACGAATTTAAGAACTGGATTTATGAACTAAGAGATAAAGAAAATCTAGCTCAAATTGAGGTATACAAAGTTATACAGCAAGCTTTCATTTGGAATTTCAGAACATATATTCCGGAACAAGGATGGCCCACCGATTTTACAGCCCAACTAAATCAATTTCAATCATTAATCCTTGGAAACCAAGGCTCCCCGTTACCACCACTGAAAAGCCACAGCTATTCTTATGATCTCCTAAAAAACAATCAAACCTTCCCAATTAAGCTACGTCAAGAGGACTTCACATATTTCGGGCGCAGTTACATGTTCCGAGCAACCGAACGTGTAACACCTCGACCATCTCATGAAGTTCGTAAAGCAGGTCTCTTAGAAACAAGCCACATGCGTTATCGAAGACGTGTGCAAAAACTCGAAAAGCAACAGATCGGCATCCCCGGAAGTTTCTGGTTACAGCACATCAATCTCAATACAACGATTCATCTACTAATCTTTGAACCTAAGGAGACAACCGAGTCAATAATGAGAGCATTACAACTATTCCCATTTATTAGTGGAAGAATCGTCGAAAACGGAAATGGATATGTTCACATCTGTGTTCCGAATCAAAGTGCCGTTGATACATTTTCGACGATGAGAGAGACAATAATAGAAATGGGGCTAAACGCACACATTAGTATTAATCCAGCATTGCAGACATTAACGGATCTTATAACGCCACTAAATTCATCGAATTATAATTTTATTAATGGTCAATGGAAATGGGGACCTCAAACTTAATCGTAATTTCCCCAACAAAAAAAAGGGCGAAGGCATTAATGCCTTCAATTTAAACGCCTGGTATGGGAGGACGAAGTCGTGGGTAACTCATTAATAGAATACCTCCAAAATTTGTGTGATTTAATGAGTCAATTTCAGAATCCTCTTTAAACCAAGAAAAAGACATGCAAAAAATGGATAAATTCTAGGCACTTTTTGTTTATTTTTTATTACAAATTAACACTGAAATGGATACGTATTTTCCTTGAAAGTCATATTTACAACCGAATTTTAGAAAAAGCAATAGTGACATAGGCTTGTCTGGCGAATGAGTGTGTCAGTAGAAAACTCTGATGTTCAAACCGCTATTACAAAGCTACTTAGAGCAGGTTTTCAAGTCAGTCCAGCGACATTACAAATGCTTCAAAAAGCATCCAACCCCCAACAAATTGTCGATAAATTTCTAGCCTCTGACATAGTACATCCTACTGACATACCCGTTCTCGAACCAACCCACTTTGACCTACCCAAAGAGAAACAACTAGAACCAGAAAAAGAAGACCCAACGCAAGACCCCCAAATCCCTCAACTTACACATCCTAGATTCCAAGCAGAGGGAGTGAAAACAAGAATTAAAATCCGAAAAGACCCAACGCCCCAATTGCAAAGCAGGGGGACCATAGAAGATTTCGTTTCAAATTTTCAAGATCGCTATTATCGTTTACGCGACATCATCTCACAACGTGTAGATGGAAAAGGTGTCATAGATATCAATGAAATAGAAGAGATAAATAATATTCAAAAAAAGGGGAAACCCGCGACTGTAAAAATTGTAGGATTAATCACCAGTAAAACTACTACAAAGAGTGGAAATATTGCGTTAGGATTAGAAGACCCCACGGGACACATCTCTGTAATTATCCAACAACGTGATCCGAACTTATTTTCAAAGGCACGTCTTGTGTTACTCGATCAGGCCCTGTGTGTTGAGGGTGCCTTAGTGAGTTCGGAGATGATGATTGCTAAGGATCTCTTTTTACCAGATATTCCCTCTAACCGAAAAAATAATCGAGCAAAGGAACCTGTAAGTGCTCTGCTGCTGTCAGATATTCATTTTGGGAGCCGGAACTTTCTCGACAAAATTTTTCAACGGGTACTAGATTGGCTTCAAGGAAATGAAGGTGATGACGAACACGTTGAGCTGGCTAGCACAGTAAAATATATCGTCATTAATGGTGACCTTGTCGACGGGATTGGAGTGTACCCAAATCAAATTGCAGAAATTACACTTTTTGATCTTGATAGTCAGTTTGACGGACTTAACAAACTTCTCAAACAAATTCCTTCTCACATACATCTCCTCATTGCCCCGGGAAATCATGATGGGGTTAGGTTGGCTATTCCCCGACCAGCAATAGAAGATCGTTTTCTCGCTTCGTTGAAAGATTCGGGATTACAAATAACGTCTCTTGGTTGTCCTTCGCAAGTGAGCCTTCATGATGTGAATTTATTAATTTATCATGGGGACAGCCTTGTCGACATAATGGCTGCACTTTCGAAACCCGAGTTAGAAGCAAGCTTTGCTGCAATGAGAGAGATGCTCCGTGGGAGACACCTTGCTCCCATATATGGGAAGAGTACGACCATTGTAGCTGAGCCCAGAGATTGGCTCGTCATTGATGAAGTACCAGATATTCTTCATTGCGGTCATGTCCATGTAACTAGCGTGGGCAGTTACCGAAAAACCCTGATTCTTAATTCGGGAACCTTTCAAAGCCAAACAGATTATCAACGATTGATAGGGATAGAACCCACACCAGGAATCGTCCCTCTTGTCAACCTACAAACCCTCAATGTGAAAACACTGAATTTTACTTAGATTTGTTCGAATTCCCACGATTCCACCTGCAACGACTGGAGAACTCGAATAGCTTCTTCCTTTTCTAAAATCAAGAATAGTTTCGCCACGTGTTTGCAGAATCGATGAAGTAAACTGACTTTTCGCCAGTCAGGGCAATTATGAGCTATCCGTCGGCTAGCTTCATCAAGAATAAGAATATAATCTTGAGACCCATGAACTGTGGCCTCCACTTTCAATGGATTCTGAGACACTATGATGAATTCAATGGCTTGGTCGTTCATTCCCACTGCACGAGATAACCGGGATGAGCTAACAAATAATCGAAGATGCTCACCTAAATTTTTTGGTGCAGTCTGAGTGGGGATTCCGGTATCAACCAATAGTTCATGAGACAACTTAACCAAACCGTTTTCGATACTTATCTGCCCTTCGGATTGGAGGCGTTCAATGAGTTTAAGTGCCTGTGAAGGAGCCATCTGCCGAATATCAAAAGAAAGAAAGAATACTAGCTGTTGAATTGGTACTTGATCTTTACCGAGTGCACGAAATGCATAACCCACAAGGCGAAATGGATTACGTGGTACACTAAACATACTGACAACCTTTAACGCGGTTCTATTTATCCGGTGTTGTTGGAACATAACTTGAGAGCGCCTTAATACGACTATCTCGTTCTAATACATCTGCGATCATTGTTTTCGGGACACTCAACCGGATAATTTTAGTCCGTCCATATCGTCCTTTACTTACAACCTTAGCATTAACTACTCCAATGGCATCTAAATCATTGATGAGATCGCTAACCCGACGCTGAGTTAAAGGATCCATACCTAGCTGCGAGCAAAAATCTCCGTACACATTTTGCACCTCTCCTGTAACTGGATGTGGATGTTTATGACGTTCTAAAACATACACTGCATAAAGGACAAGTTTCTGTTGCACGGGTAATGTCCGTAGTACTTCAAGAACAGTATCACGTTCAATGCTTAAACGTGCCTTTTCAACATGATCAACTTTTACCTCTTTACTTCCCTCACGTTCAGCAATTTCTACTGCAACACGAAAGAGATCAAGAGCCCTTCGTGCGTCACCTTCTTCACGTGCAGCCAAAGCAGCACATAGGTTGATTACTCCTGGTTCTTCTAAGATACCATTTTTCAGTCCATGAGAGCTTCGACGCCGAAGAATATCTTGTAGCTGTAATGCGGTGTAAGGATGAAAAATGACCTTCTCCTCACTTAAGCTACTCAACACCCTAGGGTCAAGATACTCAGGGAAGCGAAGATCGTTGGAGATTCCAATCAAACTGACACGAGCACTCGTAAGATCATAATTAATTCGAGTTAACTTATAGAGCGTGTCATCGCCGCTCTTTAAAACTAAACGGTCGATTTCGTCGAGTACAATAATGGTTAAGAGATCTTGGCTTTCTAGCAACTCGATCAAGCGTGAATGAACTTCATCAGTTGGCAGCCCTGTAAACGGAACTTTTTGACCCAGCTCCGCACAGATGCGCGCCAATACGCGATAATCTGTATCCACATTCCGGCAATTCAAATACACAGCTTTGAAGGGTAACTGGAGTTCACCAAACTTAGTAGTTAGTTCCCGAAGAACATACCGAGTCACTGCTGTTTTTCCAGTTCCAGGTTTGCCATAGACAAACACGTTCGATGGGCGACTCCCCTTCAAACCCGACGCTAATATGCCTCCGATTTGTGTAATCTGTTCCTCACGATGTGGAAGGTCATCTGGAACATAAGAATGCCAAAGAACTTTTCGATCACGAATAAGGGTGGGACCAGTACTAAACCGTTCGAAAATTCTGTCCAAAGGCCGTGGGTCGTCCATGTGATAGCTGTCCTCCAGAAGGCGCCCATAGGAAATAATAGCGTTTCTTTTGGAAGTGCACACATCTCCAATATTAGGGTTTCGTAGAAATAGGTCTTATCAACTATTTCCTTCAATAAACAATGTTTAATTTGTTCACAATTGGCGCGTTAATTGTGAACTCTCAATATCATAAATTGATTTAGAACACTTTTTTCTTAATAAAACAGCCAAATTTAGTATATTTTCTAATCAACAAAGACTCACCCCTTTATTTCCACTGGAACTATCCAATAAATGCTTAGATTCTTAGAAATCATAATGAACCCGTAAAGAATCTGTGAACACCTTCAAAATATGGAGAAAATCCTTGAAATAGAAAAATAACACAGGAGACACCTTATTTTCAAATATACAACTAAACAAGCAGAAGAACGCTTTAGATGATTATACAAAAGAAGTAAGAAGCACCATGTAAATGATCATTGCTACACAACATCTTCTCTTCACACCGTCACACTTTTATCACTGTGAACACGCCTCTCTAGTGGGGACATGGAGAGCCAGCTAGTCACCAGTGGGTGACCCTCCCATGAAGAAACGTAAACAAAAGATCACCATCGAAGGACTTAACATCGAAGGAAAAACCTGTGACGTAACTATCACTTTTACTGACGGATTACCCTCTTCCATCACCGAATCTTTGGTCACAGCCCTTAGTCAATCAAGCACCGATGTTCCGGCTCATGAAACCACAACTGAGATCCAACCCCTAGCTGATGTGGATTCCTGGACCGTGTTTCAAAAAGTCCGCTATATCACTCTTCGCCACTGTCGTCACGGATGGTTCACTTCCAAAGATATCCAAGAACTCTATGAAAGAACATTTCACCCACCCCTACGACTAGCCACCGCCTCACAATATCTGAAAAGAATGCATGACAATGGCACACTTACACGTCGTGGATCAGCTGCCCAACGCGAGTATAGAGTCAACATCGAAGATCTAACAGAAGAAATTACAGCTATCCTGGCCACAAAAGTCTAAGACAAATTTTTATCAAATCTTTCTCTTTGTATGCAACAAATTATGAACTATAGTTATAAACTTTTGGAAAATTATCAGCTATAGGTAAAGTAAGAATATATCCGAGATCAGTGGAATAAGAGAATCAATTGTCACTCCCCTTTATTTCCACTGGAAGTCGAAGAACCAATAAAGTTTGGTAATGTTTTAATAGTATTCGAAGAATCTTCCCCAGTTGTTTTCTCCTCTTGTTATATTAATAGTTTGCCTTCTCTAACAGTGTTTCTCTAATAGTATAGAAGCTGTGTTTGCGCATTTTCCACTTATTTGAAAGGGTAACAAAAAATCCGACTAAAAAGCATTTCCAGTGGAAATTAAGGGGTATACCTAGTCTCCTAAGCTACCAGTTGATAGTATACAGAAGGCCTACCACGTTTACCATTTCGTTCAATATACTTCTCAACAGTTCCGGAGATTAACAAATTCATTAGAGTATCATAGACAGTTGTTCTTGGGATCCCTGTCCTGACGGTAATTTCTCCGCGAGTTAAGGCACCCTGGTCTCGGAGTAGGCTAGTAATATTACTTTTAACATCGCCTGGATCAGGTGGACGTGTAGTTGTTCGTGTACGTTGTTTCGTTTTTTGGGTACTGTGGGGTGTTCGTTGGGTGGTTCGGGTAGCAGCCATAATACCACAACTCTACGTCTAGATAATTTACGGTTATTTATATTAGTTGTGGATAATTTCCACTGGAACTTAATGAATTCAATGAAATAAATGAGTTTCATAATGTGTAAAAATAAAATACAACTGACAAATCTACTTATTGAATCCTGGATCGTGCGACAAGGGCCTGACCCACGGATGTTCCTGCGTCACCAGGTGGAACTTTGTTGTGAATTAGGAACCTCAGGTCTTGATCTTCAATGGCTGTTCTTATCGTTCTTGTAAGAATCTTATTGTATGCTACTCCTCCGGAAAATCCGATTTTCGCTATTCCTTGTTTTTGTGCTGCTTGAATAGCAGTGTCAGCCAGTGCATGCCCAAGCGCGCGATGTGCAGCATATGCGAGGTCTGGAGCCTTGAAGTCGGATTGAAGGTCAATAATTTGCTTAATGAAGCTACTAGTATCTAAGATTGTTAAGTTACCTTGTCTTTTCTTGGGAATCTGTAGTTTAATTTTAGAGTTAGCTGAGCCCGCATTTGCGAAAGATTCGAATCGGATGGCAGGCTCACCTTCGTATGAACGTTTATAGCATACTTGGAAGAGTGCAGCAAGTGAATCTAATACTCTTCCAGTACTTGATGTCAGCGGAGCATTGATTTTCTGGTATGCTTGTTTGAGTGCGATTCTTAGTTCTGATGGGCCCTGTGGTAAGGTGTTTTTAGAAATTCCTTTGAAATGATTAAATAATTGATCCTGTGAATAGTGCCTTGACAGAATACCGATGAGCATACGGAGCGGGTAATGAGCAGCAAGATCTCCGCCGGGCATGAGCTGTTGTTCCAGATGACCTACACGTTGGTACTTCTGTGCTTTACCTACAAGGATTTCACCTCCCCAAATTGTACCATCAGGACCGTACCCTGCGCCGTCGCAACAGATAGCGACGATTTCTTCATCCGCTTTGAGTTGGTGATCAGCTAGTAGTGCCGCAAGGTGTGCGTGGTGGTGTTGTATCCGGATAAGGGGTACTTTGTGTTCATCAGATATTTTTTCGCCATATTGAGTTGTGAGAAAATCAGGATGTAAATCGCAGGCAATAGCATCAAAGGTGTTTACTCGAAGAAGTTGTTGGAGATGTGTGAGACTTTCTTGAAGGAACTGCATCGTCTCTACTGTATCTATATCGCCAATGTGCTGTGTAAGATAGATTCGTTTATTGTGATATATTGCTCCTGTGTTTTTTTCCAATGCTCCAAGAGCGAGAATTGGAGGTCCAGTGTCGGCGGTATCAATGGGTTCAGGAGTATATCCTCTTGAACGACGGACAATGAGTGCTTGATCATAAATTGGAATGACAACCGAGTCATCACATCGTTGGTATATTGTACGGTCATGAGTGAGGAAGTAGTCAGCCATTTTCTTGAATTGTTCTTGGAAGGTGGTTGCGTGGATGAGGGTTGGTAATCCTGCAGGATTTGCGCTTGTCATAACTAATGCGGTATCATCAAGACCTTCAAATAATCGTAAATAGATTCCTGAATAAGGAAGCATTACGCCAATTGTATTCAATCCAGGTGCTAATGCTGGGGATAGTGGGAAAGGAGATTTTTGATTCAAAACTACTATCGGTCGACGCCAAGATGTCAAGAGTTTTTCTTCATTTTGATTTACTTTTGCATATTGTCGGATAGCTTTGAGATCTTTTGACATTATGGCTAGGGGTTTATTGGGTTTTTTCCGTAGTTGGCGAAGTCGTTGAGTTGGTTTTTCAAGACTAGCTCTAACTGCAAGATGTATACCTCCTAAGCCTTTTACAGCAATAATGGCTCCTTCGTTTAACAGATTCACCGTTTCTTTGAAAACGTCATCGACAATAACGGGTACTCCACCAGATTTTAACAGTGAGAATTTGGGGCCACAGATGGGGCAACAAATGGTTTGGGCGTTGTATCGGCGGTCTAATGGGTTGTCGAACTCTGTTGTGCAATCTTTGCAGAGAGGGAACTCGTTCATAGTTGTGCGTTCTCGGTCGTAGGGTGTGTTGGTGATTGTTGTGTAGCGTGGACCACAAATAGCACAACAAGTCATGGGATATTGATAATGCCTCGAATTCAGACTAGCCATGTCTCTGATACAATCTTCACATACGGCGATATCAGCGGGAATTACTGAACCGCCCGCTTTTTGTTCGTCTTTCGAAATTCTGATCTGAAAGTTTGTATATTTTCCTGTTGGGGTCCCCCATATTGTGCGGATGCTGTCAATTACAGCAAGATATGGTTTATCTTTTTCAATGGATTCAATGAATTCAATAATTTTCTTTTTATCGCCTTCTACAACTATCAAGACAGCAGAATTACCAGTATTCAAAACGTATCCTAACAAATTACGCTGAGTGGCCTGGGCATAGATAAATGGACGGAAGCCAATTCCTTGAACAACGCCGACAACACGAATTTCTGCTTGTTGAAGGTTAGTCATCGGCGTCAACTCCCTTTGAACCGACAGAAGCGAAGTATTAATTCTTTTGGAGTTATCATCAAGTAGTATATGATTTTGGTTAGTGTTTGATGATGAGTGAATTTCGTGTCCCAACGCCAAAGGAACTGCAAGAACTCCGAAAGAAAGTTGGGCTCACGCAAGAGGAGCTTGCTACTCGCGTTGGGATTAGTCAGTCTTTAGTCGCACGAATAGAAAACGGCCAAGTGAATCCGAGCATTATTACGCTGAAAAGAATTCTTAGTGTAATCGAAGATCAAGAGCAAGTTTCTCCAAATCTACGCGAGCTGTTGCAGTGGAAAGGTCAAACCACAAAGATGAAGCAATTAATCGGGGTCAGCCCTGATGACAAAGTACGACGTGCAGTAATACTGATGAGGCGTCATGGCATATCACAACTTCCTGTCATTAAAAGGAACAAATCTGTTGGGTGTATTAGTGAAGGTACTATACTTCGAAAATTAATGACCATGGATTCACAGAAAGTCTTCTCATTATCAGTCAATGAAATAATGGAAGAACCTTTTCCATCAATTGATATTAACGAGAGTGTAGAACTTGCATTCTCCAAAATCGCGTCAGGCGTTGAGGCATTATTAATAGAGGACCAAGCACGTCCTGTGGGAATCGTCACTAAGATTGATATAATAGCATTTACACGAATTTAGCACGTGATTTTGTAATAATTTCAATGAATTCAATAAATTTATCTAGTTTTATGTTTTTAATACTATCAATAATCCTTATAATACAAAACCCACATTTCTCCAAAATAACTGAGGCGTGATGAAACTGAGTGAGCTGGATCGATTAGTCGAACGAACACAAAAATTCGATCAACAAATGCTTTCAAAATGG
>JAEOSA010000007.1 GCA_016840595.1 Candidatus Hermodarchaeota archaeon
GAAAACATTCGCCGGGAATTCCATATTGCCTATATCTACGTCACCCACGACCTCTCTGTGGCAAGCTACATCGGCGATAAAATCTCCATCATGTACTTAGGTAAAATCATGGAAAAGGGTACCATTAAAGAAGTTATCCATAGCGCGGTTCATCCTTACAGCCAAGCCCTCATTTCTGCTGTTCCATCCCCAGACCCAACTATTGACCGCAAACGCAAGATCCTACCTGGTGAACCCGGAAGCCCAATTAATACTCCACCAGGTTGTTTATTTGCTCCTCGCTGTGAATACGCCCAAGATAAATGCCGGCAAGACGAACCTCCCTTGGAAGAGGTTAGCCCTGGCCACTGGGTATCTTGTTGGTTCCCACGAGAGCCTTTGGAAATCAGCTACGACTTGGCCCATGAACTAAAGGCAAAGGCTAAAACCTAACATCCCCATTCCTTCACTGGTTGTGAGGCCACATTGGGAGACGATCCAATCCTCAAACAATTAGAGTACATTCTAGACTTGTTAAATACAATTTTAGACAAAATGGACGACATTGACCGACCAAAAGGCTCCAATGTCCTTTGGCGAGTTTTCTTTCCCTATGGCGAGTTCGCCCGTCAAGGGCAAACCACAAAGGAAGCTGCAGCCATGATGGTTGATGTTCACCACCGATTAGAGGACATGATCAGTACACTCAAAAAACGTGCTCATCCCTTTTTAGTACAAATTCGTGAGCTCAACTATCTTGATTTAGAGGACATGAGCGAAAAGCTGATTGAACTGCCGGCACGCTACCAATACCTGGGTCCTCAAGTTGACGAATTACGTTACAAGGTTGAACAAGTAATCAAAGAATACAAGACAAAAACCTAAGTAAACTTCTGTCAATGCGTGTCCTTCTATAAATTATTCATGATTGAAACTAATTTAGTTTAACAGCTCTGTATCAAGCGTTAACATATCATTCAAGTTTCAAAGGCTTCGCATACGCTTGCATATCCAGAAAACCATGTCCTGATACGTTGAATCCAATAACAGCGTCTTCACCCTTCTTCTTATATTCAAGGGCTTTGTCAATCGCAGCTGCAACACCATACGAAGATTCTGGTGCTGGAATAAATCCTTCAGCCTGGATGAACCGTCGGGCCTGAGAATAGACATGCACCTCATCGACAGGATATGCAACGGCATCCAGCATCCCGAGCTTCCGAACAGCGCTCATTATTGGAGCCGCAGCGGAATACCGAATCCCTTCTGCCCAAATTTCTGGCATTTCTACATCATGTCCGAGTGAATACATTTTCAGCAACGGTGTCAGTCCAGCATGGTCCCCATGATCGTAGATGTATTTTCCTTCCACGAGGTTAGGTGAAGCCTCGCTTTGAGCCGCCAGGAAATTGCATTCACGTTTTCTTTGGAGGACTTCGCCGATGAAAGGTAGACTAAATCCACCAAAATTACTGCCACCACCAAAACAGCCAATGAGCAGGGTTGGTGTGTCTTCCGCTAGTTTGAATTGTTCTATGGTTTCGAGACCGATGACCGTTTGATGGAGTAACACGTGACTGAGAACACTGCCCAGACAATAGATGCTTCCATCTCTATTCAAGGCATCTTCAATTCCTTCACTAATAGCAATACCGAGACTGCCCACATGTTGTGGATTCTCTTTCAGGAGTTTCTTACCGAATTTGGTTTCTTTGCTAGGGGACGCAAAAACATCTGAACCGTACAGTTGCATGAGCGTTCGTCGACCCGGTTTCCAGCGATAAGCAGCCCGGACCCAAAAAACCCGGCATTTTAACCCATTCAGTGAAGCAGCATAAGAAAGGGCTGAACCCCACTGACCGGCCCCAGTCTCTGTTGTAACTTCTAAAAACCCCTCCTTGGCAGCATAATACGTCTGAGCCAATGCTGTATTAACCTTATGCGAACCCGTAGGAGAAAGATCCTCTCGTTTGTAATACAGACGAATGGTATCAGGTAATTTCAGTGCTTTTTCTAAACGCAATGCCCGCATAAGTGGGCGAGGACGACCCGCTTGAATAAACAACTCTCGAATTCCTTGGGGAATATCAATCCAACGTTCCGTCGAATTCTCTTGTCCGAGAACAGTTTTTAACAGGAACTTCGGTAACATATCCAACCGTGAAGGGCCTTCCTCGGGGTCCTTGGGAGGCGGTAAGGGCTCAGGTAGGTCCGCAGCAAGATTATACCAACGTCGTGGTAGCTCATCTACAGGTAAATTAAACTGATTCACAATTTTGGGCATGACTAACGCCTTCATACTGAAATTAATTTTCTTCTCCCCTACTGCATCCATTCACTAAAAAGGACTTTCGCCTTGAACGAAAAATCCCTGTTCAACACCTCTTCTCCGATAGCGGACCGCTCAAAATCTTAATGATATCAAAAACTTCAGTACCTGCCTAGAATTCTACACGAAGCACTTAAAGGTAAATGTGCAAGTGGTAGATTAGGAACCCCGAGGGTGAAATCTGAATGGAAGAACTCGCCGAAGTCGTCTATAAAGTCATAGTTGTGGGCGATGCAGGAGTTGGAAAGACTTCCCTTGCACGCCGATATACCACTGGCCAATTTGATGAAAGCTACCTCTTTACACTGGGTGTAGACTTTTTCACAAAACAAATCACTCTGAAAGACAAATTCAATATCAAACTCGTCATCTATGATACCGGAGGTCAAGAACGCTTTGACTTCATCCGCGGACTATACTTCGAAGGTGCAGCTGGCGCTGTCATTGCCTATGATATTACCGACAGACAATCATTTGACAGGATTGATCATTGGATCCAGCAAGTCTATCAACGCTGTGAGGGAATACCCCTCCTTCTTGTAGCATGTAAAACAGATTTAGAAGATAAGCGAGTGGTCTCAAAAGACGAGGGTGAAAAACGATCCAAAGCGGAAAAGATGATTTTCCTTGAAAGCAGTGCCAAGGACGATATTCACGTAAGTGATGTATTCACTTCACTTGCTGAGAAAATCTGGGAATCTTTCGAAAAGTCCGGAAAACCCTGGGACAAAATTTAGTATCCCATCACAAGCTCATTTTTTTAAAATTGTTCCTTCAACTTTCTTAATGAGGGATTCTGCAATAGGTCGATTTAGAACAAGTCTATCCATATTGCGATAAGCTGCTTCATCAGGTTGAAATTGTGAACCACATTCAGTACAAAGAAGGGTGACAACGGGTTCACTAGTTGTATGCTGACAGGTCATACATGAATAGAAGAGCTCCATTGGTTTCTTTGAAGCACTACTCTCGACCTCATCTGAGTCAGGTGAAGCAGGAAATCGAACGACATCCAAGGCGGTAACGCTGCACTTGGGACAGGCAAGGCGACTAACGACTTTAAATCCAAGACAAATCGGACAATGGGTCACGCCCACTACCGGCTCGCTCGTGAAGATCCCTGCAAGAGTCAGTTTCTCAAGAAAAAGTCGGGTATCATAGCTATCGAGCCCGGTCAAATGATCTGCTGCAGGATATGTTGTGCCAATTTCAAAGTTGAAGTGAGGATCAAAGAAATTGATTTCTAAGTCAATCATCTCTTTCAGAAAATCAGTTGTTTTTTTCGACGTAAGAAGGTCAGCAACTGGTGAACTCTGAATTTCAACAATGAGCTCACGATGAAGGTTCTTCCAGTCTTCGGTTTTCGGGTTGTCACCGAGTTTATTTGAGTGCAAGGTTTTTTTCATGGGCTCTCGGAGTGGACCGATAGGTTCGTCAGGTCCGAGGAGAAGTGCAATAATCCAGGGTGGAAAGACGTAAGTTGCCCATGTTCGGTTACTGACATGGACACCACGAAAACCTTCACGGAATAAGTTGTGAGTTGCGAAAATTGCGAGTACTTCCTGGTGGGTAACCTCACCAATGCTGTCACTTCGGTAGACATGTTGTGGTCCAATTTTAGGGTCCATGCGGAAGACTGCGAATCCTTTTATCACGGTCTGTATTCCCCTGTACCGTAAACTCCTTTCATAGACACTTGTACAAAGTCTAATAAAGAGTCTTTCGTCCCAAGATTCTCCAAGGGAAGAATTCCGTTTTTTCAGTAATTCAAGTATTTTCACTATGTGCCGTACACTTAAAATCATTCACCCATATTGCTTACAGCCAAGTTGACTTGAATGGGGACTCCATTATGTCGTTGTTTCACACACCACTGGCGGGTACTGAAGATCTCTATGCACCAAATTACCATCTGAATATCTATCGCGTTTTACCTACTGCCTTACGGTGCATGGGAGTAACTGTTGCACGAGATGATCTTTTCGACCAACCTAATGTGATGAGCCATCTCAAACAGAATAAGGCCTTAGACGCAGAAAGAGTCGTCGTATGTATCATAGACAGTCTAGGCTCCCAGAATGTTCCCGGAACAAAACTAGAAACATTTCTCAATGATATGAACGCTGTGTCGTTGAGTAGCACTTTCCCAACGATTACATCAGCCGCCATTCCCAGTATCAACTTCGGGGTTCCTCCAACCACGCATGGAATCCTTGGTCACGTAATCTATTTCTCAGAATACGGGGCGCTCATTGACACCCTCAGAATGTCAGGATACAAACTCCGATATCGTGATGCGATTCCGTATGCGGGTATCGATGTTCGGGCACTTCTTTGGGCTGAAGGAATTCCAGAAATCCTCCAAAAATTGCATCCCTCCCTTGTCGTTGCCGAAGGCTTGCCAGGGGCCATTCCAGGTACTGGGCTTGGACGGTTCTACGTTCAAAGAGAAAACCTTGTCCCTTTTAACGGATTCATAGACGCCTTTGGAATGGCACGCCGCGTCTTCAATCACTATCAAAATCACAAGCTCTTTATTACCCTCTATTTCCCCCAAATCGATAATCTGACACACAAATACGGACCCAGTTCTCCTGAATACAAAGCTGGATGTAATGCATTCCATCGACAACTCCATGCTTTCCTTGAAAGCCTCCCTGCATCTGAAGCAAAACGCACTACCATCATATTATGTTCTGATCATGGTCAAAACCCACTTCGAAAAAACCAGACAATTCTACTTACTCAAGACCAACTTGAAGAAGTCAAGAGTACACTCAAAGTGCCACCAGGTCATTCTGGTCGTGTCACCCACTTTTATTGTAAATCCGCCAGTAAACGACGAAAATTAAAATCTTGGCTTTTGGAAAAAGTTGAGGATAAGGCACTAATTTTTGATGCAAAAGATCTTGACCAGGCTCAGCTTCTTCCAGTTCAAAGTTCAAAACGAGTAATCCAACGACTTGGGGATCTGTTGCTTATAGCTCGCGATGGTGCGCAACTAATAGTCGAAAGAGAAGATGATTCAAGTAAGCCTTGGGGGCTTCTTCCTAATCAAGGATTCTTGGCTAGTCATGGATCGCTCACTTCGGACGAGCTATTAACACCTTTTATTGCATTCAATGCCGCTGAACCTTAAGAAGAAGGAAATTTAACTCATCATTAAAGAAAATCATCGTGTATCTCATTGAGCGATCTTGAAATTAGATATTATCAAAAAATGTGTCACAAAAGCGCAAGCTATTAAACACTCAAATAAAAACACACAAAACATAATTAGAATCGTGATAATAGATGAAATTTCCCCAAGTCGTCGGAAAAGACCTAAATGGTGTTCCCCACATCATCCCAGAAAAATTAAAAGGCAAACTCAATTTTCTCGTAGTAGCATTTCAACAATGGCAAGTACGACCCATTGAAACTTGGGCACCATTTCTCCAAACACTCGTGACAGAACATCAACAAATCCAATTCTATGAATTACCTACGCTTCGAAAATTCAATGTGCTTTCTCAATGGATAATTGACAGTGGTATGAGAGACGGAATTCGTGACGAAGAAGCTCGAGCTAGAACAATTACCCTCTACATTGACAAAGAGGAATTTACCAAAGCATTAGATATCCCCACTGAAGACACGATCTACCTCTTCTTAATCGATTGTGATGGCAATATCCTCTGGCGAGACACTGGAGTGTTTTCAGAGGAAAAGGAGACTGCGGTTTTAAATGCAATCTCTGAAAATGAAACCTAACACAAATCCTTATCCCAGTTCCCCTATTAACTCCGTCCATTGCTAGATTTTATAATAGGTTTGCACTCTATTTTCATCTCCCAAATTAAAAGGAGAAATGAAAAATGGCTGGTGAAGAATTACTCGTCTTTTGGATTATGGCTGCAATTTTTGGAATCGCAACAGTAATGTTTTCATTACTTTCGATCCGCTCTGGAACCAATGAATTCCTTTCACTCGTTGACATCATAGTTGCCTTCGTTACCACAATATCGTATGTTCTAATGGCACTCGGTTTCCTGACAGTCACATCAATCTTTGGTGAACCAATTTACTGGAGCCGCTGGCTCTTTTACATGGCAAGTTGTAGTTTGCTAACCGTATCGGTTGCAGTTGTTGTGAAAAATACACAACCAGTAACCCTTGCTAAAATTCCTATCCTGACGATGCTTGTAATGTTCTGTGGATTTCTGGCCGCTTTTATTACAGGCATCGAACGGTGGTGGTTTTTCGCTTTTAGTTCTATTGCCTACATTGCTCTACTCATCACTTTATTCAAAGGTGTCCCAAGAGATGGAATGAATTCGCAACTTATGTGGTTCATTATTATCTTCTGGTCACTCTTCCCACTAGTGTTCCTTCTTGCGCCAACAGGATTCGGTCTAATCACGACATTCATAGCTGCAATAATCTATGCCGCTTTAGATGTGATCACAAAACTCATTTACGGACTTATCATCCTCTTCCGGGTAAAAACAGCATAATTAGTTGGACGCAGTTAGTTCCTTGTCCCTTAGGAAATGTTCGGGTGGAGTCGCCACCTCTCGATTTAGTGCATTTTGACTGGCTAGGGGTGATGTTATAGTAATCAACAACGCGCACTATTAACTTAGATATTTTTTTAATTAAGAATAATATTTAAATACCACTTAGGGTCTTAACAGTGTTAATTCCGAGAATGGTTGAATAAAATCATCCCCGGGTCCAAAATTTTAGGATGGATAAAACATGGAAAATATTGTAAAAATTGCAAAAGATGCAGGCCAGTTTAATACTCTATTAACGGCTGCTACCGCGGCTGGATTAGCCGAAACGTTGTCGAATGATGGACCCTTTACTGTATTCGCTCCAACTGACGATGCCTTCAGCGCGCTCCCAGAGGGCACGGTTGAAGCTCTTCTAAAAGACACGGAAAAGCTGAAAGCGATTCTCCTCTACCATGTCGTAGCAGGGAAATACAAGGCCGAAGACGTCGTCAGTAAAGACGAAATAAAAACGGTCCAGGGCCAAAGTATCCATATTGACACCTCAGATGGTGTTAAAGTCGATGATGCCCATGTCATCAAAGCTGACATTGAAGCTGGGAACGGCGTGATCCACGTCATTGATAAAGTGATTTTGCCCAATTAGGATTCTATAAATTAGAATCAAATGAGGGGTTTTTCCCCTCATTTCTTATCTCTTCCAAATGTAATGTATTGGCTTGAAAATCAAATGAGGTAATAGGAATGACGTTACCAGAAATGGGACAAAATGCCCCTGATTTTACCGCTCCAACTGATGATGGATCAGAACTAACACTAAGTGATCTTCGTGGAAATATCGTTGTGTTATACTTCTATCCCCGTGCAGGTACTCCGAGTTGTACGAAGGAAGCATGCTCTTTTCGTGATAATATGATTCGTCTAACAGGAATGGGTGTGAAAGTCGTTGGTGTAAGCACCGATAGCGTCAAACGGCAATCTGGTTTCAAAGCGAAAAATAAATTACAGTTCCCTCTAATCGCCGATAAGGAACTAAACGTAGTCAAACTTTACGATGTGCTTAAATCTGAAACCGGTTCTGCCCAACGATCAACGTTTCTCATAGATCGTGAAGGAATAATTCGCTTTGTATGGTCAAAGGTTAGAGTTCCAGGGCACGTTGATGATATTATATCAAAGATTGATGAATTGAAACTTTAAAGAACTTCATGTGTTGGGATTTTGAATGGTAAGATTAAGACCTGAAAAACTGAAAGTTTGTTATCTCGATTTACCATCACCCAATGATCCAAAATTCCCCCGTCGATATACCCTTACTCATTCAGACCGGACAGGGAATCTTTTTCTCACTATAGGCTCTGATTACGACTACAAACAAATCAAGGGTTGGTACACCAGACTCATGCGGGATGAGGTTCTCGCTGAATTGATTATAGATGAAGATGGTCCTGCTCTTCATGTTTATTGTCAGGTTGTTCGCGGACTCGGTTCTTGAAGCTTTTTTTCGCCGGGAATTAGACCTCGTTTTAGAAGCTATCCGTTATGGGGATCGTGAATTCTTTGGCAAAGAACAGGAATTGGATGAATCACCTGTTCTAATTCATTTCTGTACAAAGAAACCAGAAAATGACTATATTGAAAATTGGGGACCCATCAGTAAGTACACACTATTATTGAGTTGAGTATGTTCTCGCGAAATGCTCCTTTGAATATTGACTTTCTAGCTTATGATCAACAAGAGGTTTAGGATAGTTTAGTTGAGAATCCAAATCTGTTGGTTCAAACCATCGGTGAATTATTTTGGGTTCGACTTGTGATAGTTCAGGAATCCATTTTTTGATGTATTCACAATTGGAATCATATTGTTCTTGTTGGCGCCAAGGATTGAAGATTCGGAAGTAAGGTTGTGCATCAACGCCTGTTGAAGCGGCCCATTGCCAATTTCCATTATTCACTGCAGGATCATAGTCGACTAACTGTTTAGCAAAATACCGTTCTCCCCAACGCCAGTCTATGTGAAAATCCTTGGTTAGAAACGAGGCGACAATCATTCGAACACGATTATGCATCCAGCCAGTCGTATTTAGTTGACGCATCCCAGCATCTACAATTGGAAATCCAGTTTTTCCCTCACACCAGGCTTGAAAGAGTGTTTTACTCTTGTTCCATTGTAGATTTTCGTATCGGGCTTTGAATGCTCGTCTAAACACATGGGAATAATGAAAGGCAATATGAGTATAGAAATCACGCCAGTAAAGTTGTCGAATTAAAGGATGTGTTGCTCCTAATTGGTATGAAACAGCTGCATGAACCTCTCGAATTGAACAAAGTCCGAACTTTAGATAAGGTGATAGTTGAGTTGTTCCATGCTCAAAGGGAAGATCACGTTTGGTTTCATAATCTCGAAAAGGACTTAAATCCTCAAGAATTCTTAGGCAGGAAGATCTATTACCTTGAAAAAGCCACCTTTCGTTGGTCTGAAATTGAATTTTTTTAAAAATTGAGGCGAGAACCTTTTTTTGCAGAATCTTGGGTGATGAATAATTCTGATGAGGATTTGCCTTCGAAGACGCTACTGGAATCTGCTTTGCTTTTTGGAAAAATGGTGTAAAGACCTTATACGGTTCATTATTTGATTTATGAACCATCTCAGGCTCATTAAGAAGCGAATCAGCAAATTGATGAAAGTCTACATTTGCTAGGTCGCATATTTTTCTCAACCGTGAATCTCGTCGTTGGCTAAATGGAGTATAATCACGATTCACAAAGACAGCATCAATATGTAGTGAACTAATTAGACTAGGAACTTTTTTTTCAGGAATTCCGGAAAAACAAAACAGTTGGCCTTTCTTCTGACTCAGATGGTCAACCAAATCTTTCAGCGCTTCAACCATAAATTGGATGGCATTGTGATGATGTGGCTTGGTATGCAGAAGCCTTTTGTCGAAGAAATAACATGGAACAACTTCCGAAGAATTGGTGAGTGCATTTATTAACCCTAAATTATCCTCGAGGCGTAGATCGCGTCTAAAAATAAATAATGAGTTTTCATAGGCTTTTTCCATGTTTACGACCTAGTTTAGAATCCGTATTGCATTTATTTGGGAAGGCTTCTTCAAGTATGTAAAAGGTGTTTCTAATGTCTATTGTTAAATTACCTAAAATGGAGCGACAAAGAGTTGAAGAGTTACTTAAACAACAGGTAATTTGTCGAATTGCTTTCAGGGGTGAGGAATACCCGTATATGGCTCCATTTCAGTATGCCTACATCGATGGAAACCTCTATTTTCATTTCACACGCTACGGGAAGAAAATGAAGCTCATCGAGGAAGATAATCGTGTAGCCGTTGAAATCGAATACTACAAACCCGATTTACATCAATATTGTTTTGTTGTATTCCGTGGAGAATTAGAAATAGTAAAGCATTCTGCGGAAAGGACCAGGGTGATTAAGCAAATGTCCAAAGTTGGTGCAGAAAAATTATCCACAAACTTCCTTGCAGCTCATGGATTGAAAACAACAGATAGTTGGGCTTCTCTTTCTTCAGAGAAACCTCTCGTTATTGTGAAATTAAAGGAGATAATTGAAACTATCGCACTGGGATCACCATAATAATCATGAGCCATCCTTTTCTGCTGTTTGCTTTAAGGTTTAAATTTCAAAAGTACTTAGAAGTTCAAATACCCTAAGAATTTTCATTTGGAAAATAAAATCATCAAAGGCGCTTCGCAGATGTATCAACTGGGTAAAGAAGCAAGGGATTACATTGTCAAAAATATTGACAAATTAACTGAGAACGTGATAACGTGTCAAGCAAAAATACAACCCGATCTTAGGAAGAGGTACGGGGAACAAAGCTATAGCTACTATTGTCGAGATATTAAACATCATTTCCGTTTTCTTGGTAATGCGCTCAATTATCTAAGCAAGGGGCTGTTTAACTCATATATTGAATGGGTAAAGGGTTTGTTGAGTGACCTCAATGTTCCAACCGATGATGTGATTATTAACTTTCAATGTTTCAAACGTGTCTTTGAAAATGATGCCCCTGAAAAACTTCGTCTCCTCCTTATCGAATTTATCGATGCTGGCTTAACTCAATTTGATGAACCTTCAGTTGAAATTCCTTCTTTCATTAATGATGCACTTCCACTGTCCGATCTTGCAACAGACTATCTCAATTCTCTTCTTCAAGGAGACCAAACGGCTGCAAGTCAGCTAATTCAAAAAGCCATAAAGAAGGGTATTGATATTCGAGATATCTATCTCCAAGTTCTTGAAAAAGTACAACTCGAAATTGGTCGATTATGGCAAACAAATCAGCTTGATGTAGCAGAAGAACACTTTTCCACGGCTGTAACTGAGCTAGTAATGGCCCAGCTCTATCCCCACATCGAGAAATCAAGTCAACCTAAACAAATCTTGGTTGCAGCTTGTGTATCCGGAGAACTTCATGATCTTGGTATCCGAATGGTGTCAGACTTTTTCGTATTAAGCGGATGGAAGTCTTACTTTGTAGGTGCTAATACCCCAACTCCAAGTATTCTACATGCAGTTGTCTCACAAAATGCTGATCTGTTAGCCCTTTCAGCAACTATTCCTCTACATGTCGTTGAAGTAGAGAAAGTCATTACTGCGATAAGAACAAACGACAATATCAAAGATTTGAAAATCGTCGTTGGCGGTAGAGCATTTATGATTGATCAAGACCTTTGGAAGAAGATTGGAGCTGATGCTTATGCTCCTGATGCGAGATCCGCTTTGGATGTAGCAAAAGCGCTTTTCAAGCAATAATTGTCGAGGGGTTTCACGAAGAAGCAGTGTCTCTGATTATTCAATTACTGGTTTCCCATAGTCGCTAAAAATGACCTCTGAAGTGATTTTTCCACTGAGTAAGACACTCGGTACGCCCGCACCTGGATGGGTTCCCGCACCAACTATGTATAAACCCTTTATGTCCCGTGAACGATTGTGGGGACGGAACCATCCAGATTGAGTCATTAGCGGCTGTAATTGGAATGCATTTCCTTTGTAAGCGTTCAACTCAGTTTCAAAATCTTGGGGGGTAAAGACCTCACATACCTCGATGTTGTTTAATAGATCCGGAAGATAATGGTCATTCAGGTACTGCAAGATTCGATTTTTAAACGGTTCTTTCATTTCTTCCCAATCGATTCCAGCGTCTTGATGAGAGACTGGAACACATGCATAGAAAGTTTCACAACCAGGGGGTGCAAGTTCTGGATCTGTCCTAGTTGGTACATGCAAATAGATGGAAAAATCATCAGGGAGGATATGGCGGTCAAAGATGTCTTTGATAAGTTCCTTATATCGAGGGCTAAAAATGACATTATGGTGTGGCATATCTGGATATTTCTTCTTAGTTCCAAAATAAACCATGAATAAACTCATACTAAACTTAGCCTTTTTGAATCTGCGATCTGTGTTTTTCCGACGGAATCGCTTATCAATGAGTTTCATGTAGGTCATGGCAACATCAGCGTTACTAATTACAATATCAGTGGGAAAGTGATCTCCACTTGCGGTGATGACTTCGGTGACCTCACGCTTTTTCTCATCGACCTCAATCTTAGTAACTTCTGAATTTAGTTTGATAGTTCCCCCAAGTTCTAAGAATAACTTCTCTAAAGCTTCAACGAATCGATGGGTTCCCCCCCGAACCCAAAGCATACCATACTTATTTTCGAGATAGGCAATCAGTGAATAAACACTTGTTGTAGTGAAGGGGTTTCCACCAATAAAGAGAGGAACAAATGAAAATGCCATACGCAGCTTCTCGTTTTTCATATAACTAGCAACAAGTCCATAGACACTTTTGTAAGATTTCAGACGAATAGCTGATGGCACAATCTTGGCCATACTCCAAAGGCTATCAAAGGGTGTGTTTGCGAATTTTTCGAAGCCGAGTTTATAGATGGGTTCAAGTATTTCGAGCCATTTTTGATATCCTTTCAAATCATTAGGACTTAATTGTTGAATTTGCTGTGCAACCTCTTCGAATGTGCCAATATCGAAGTGTGTTCCGTCAGCATAATGGAGGCGATAGTGTGGATGAATTGAAACAAGTTCAACATAGTCCTTGGGATCGCGTCCTGCTTCTAGAAAGATATCTTCTACTACCGAGGGTGGAGTAATTATGGTTGGACCTGTGTCAAATCGGAAACCTTTTCGTTCAATGAGTCCTGCTCGTCCTCCAAGCTGGTTACGTTTTTCCAATACTGTTACATTGTAACCATTGGCTTGCAAACGTACTGCTGCTGATAAGCCACCAAAACCTCCGCCTATTATGACAATGTTTTGGGTGTTTTTTTGGGTCATTCTAAGTCACTTTAGGTAATTTTCATTTGCTTAAAAAAATCGGGACGAAATTCATTTCAAAACGTCTCTTCTGTACTCACGGCGACACTGATAAGCTATCCAAAGTTTCTTCCATTTAGGAACCACTGCTCGCGCCTTGAACACTTGATAGTCCATCTTCTCGATTTGATTCAAGATGTTTCCATATACTCTTGATGCAACCTTGACAGTAAAAGCAGCAGCTGGAGGAAGGTCCATCATACCGATTTCTGCACTGGCATAGTTGGCTCTTGCATTGGCAATCTCATGTTTTAATAAAAATCGGAAATTTGGTGTAATTTGCCTGGCTTCGAAATCATCAACTGAAACCCTGAACTTTTTACGGGTTTCTAAGGGTATGTAGATTCGTCCCTTATCATAATCCTCAGCAATATCTCGAAGAATATTTGTTTGCTGCATCGCTATTCCAAGTTCAGATGCCCGTTGTAGTGTCTCAGGGTGAATAGACCGCCATATGTGGCACATCGTTAAGCCAACAGTAGAGGCAACTCGGAAACAATAGAGATCGAGTTCTTGTTGATTTTTGATTTCTTTTTGGTGAACATCCATCCTCACGCCTTCAATCAATTCATTGAGATATTGAACAGGAATTTGATATTTCACTAATGTATCGCCAAATGCTTGGAAAATCGGGTGATTGAAGGATTCCCCTTCACTTAGACGAAGAACAATATCAGTAAGAACATTAAGCTCAGTGTCAATTTGGCTTGGCTTCATGTCCGCTTCGTCTACAAAGTCATCCGCTAAACGGCAAAAGCCATAAAGTGCAGCTATACTCCTTCGTTGGTCAGTTTCAAGATACCGTGAAGCAAAATGAAAGGATTTTGCATGTTTCCCAAATAAACCCATACAATAATCATAAGCCTGCTTTAATTCGCCCTGGCTTAACTTTTCCTTGGGACGAATTGTCGTAGGGATGACTTCTAAATGGTAACTATCTCCCCTAAGCATTGTAAAAAGCTCCAAATATTTTTTTTAACGCTGTTAAGTTTTAAAGCGATTGCTTTTTCAGTTTTTAAAGGCTTCTCTCTTCCTATCGGAATTATCTTATTATTATAACAGATAATTAACTAAAAAATCGTTGTATGAATCTATGCCATATTATTAAATATCACGAATTGAAAATTTGTGTCTCTTTAGGAGGAACTTACTCATGAAGAACCAGAAAGTACTGATTATTGGGTCTGGGGTAGGCGGTCTAGCTGCTGCTGCACTTCTTGCGAAAAATGGTTTCGATGTAGAAGTGATTGAAAGAAACGCTGAAGTCGGAGGACGTGCTCGAGTTTGGAAAACCGAGGGGTTTGTCTTTGATATGGGACCCTCTTGGTATCTTATGCCTGAAATCTTCGAAAATTTCTTTGCTCAATTTGAAAAATCAGTAACGGATTATTATGAATTGATTCAGCTCGATCCAAATTATCGTATCTTCTTTGGAGCAGATGATGTTGTCGATATTTCAGCTGACTTAGAACCCAATTTGAAGACCTTTGATGGCTTTGAAGAAAAAGGTGGTGAAAAATTACAGAAATACTTGGACAAAGCTGAAGAAACCTACAACTTCATGATGGAGGGTGTTATGTACGAAGATTTGAGCAGCATCTGGTCCATGTTTAGCCCTAAGCTCATGAAAGCTGGGCAAAAACTTCACATCTTAAGTAATATAGACAAATGGGTCCGAAAATTCTTCAAAAGTGATCGGGCTCGGAAAATACTAGAATATCCAATAGTTTTCCTAGGAGGCAACCCAACCAACACACCAGCACTCTATTCGATTATTTCTCATATTGATTACAATTTGGGTGTCTGGTATCCACTTGGTGGTCTAGGCATGATTCCTGAGGGATTGATGGCACTCGCTGAATCATATGGCGCAGTTTTTCGATTTGAAGTTGATGCTACTCATATTGAGGTGAAGAAACGTCGAGTGCAGAAAGTGCAAACATCTGAGGGAGTAATTGATGCGGATCTAGTTATTGTCAATGCGGACTATCCATTTTCCGAAATGGAATTACTTGATACAAAAAATCAATCGTACCCTGCAAAATATTGGGAAAAGAAAATCATTGCCCCTTCAGCCTTTGTGCTGTATCTAGGGGTCGATCGAAAATTACCACAATTAACCCACCATAATTGTTTTCTCGAATATGATTGGGTGAAACATTTCAACCAAATCTTTGATCAACCTGCATGGCCCGATGAACCAGCGTACTATGTTTGTTGTCCCTCACGATACGATTCTTCTGTGGCTCCTAAAGGTAGAGAGAACATTTTTGTCACCGTTCCAATTTCTCCGGGAATTGAAGATACACCGCAGATTCGAGAAAAATACTTCACGAAAATCATCACACACATGGAGACCTCAATTGGAGAATCGTTTCAAGATGCGATCACCGTGAAACGTATCTTCGCTTTAAACGATTTTGCGAATGATTATAATGCTTACAAGGGGACAGCTGTGGGACTCACTCATACTTTTCGCCAATCCGCCTTCTTTCGACCCCGCCATAGAAGTAAGAAGGTGAAAAACCTCTATTATACAGGACAGTACACTCATCCAGGAATTGGAGTTCCAATGGCTCTTGTATCTTCACAAATTGTAGCAGATCAAATTACAAAAGAATATGGTTCATGAGGGAAAAATCATGAGTAGTATTGCTCGCCTTGCTTTTCGGATCTCTCGACCACGGTTTTGGCTTTACCTTGGTGGAACCTATCTGATTGGTTTTGCTATCGGGGTGACCACAGTGGGTCAATTTCTTACGCCGTTCTTTGCATTCCACCTTTTCTTTTTCATGTTCCCAGCAAATATCTTACTTTATGGTGTTAATGATTACTATGATGAAGATACCGATATTTTCAACCCCAAAAAAGATGATAAAGAATATCGGGTGACAGCTAAAGATAAACGCAACTTGAAATTGTTGATTCTCATCGCTTTCGTTTATGGACTAATACTCATGGTTTTTCAACCAGATAACATCGCCCGGCTCCTGTTTTTTATCTTCTTGATACTGTCCTTCTTGTATAGTGCCAAACCTATTCGGTTCAAGGCTCGTCCCTTCCTTGACTTTATGTCAAATTTCCTCTATGTCATCCCCGCAATTCTCGCCTTCTACCAGCTACGATTATTTATTCCACCGATTCTTCCACTGTTTGCCGCATTTATGTGGACCTCAGCCATGCACCTTTTCTCAGCAGTTCCAGACATCGAAGCGGATAAACAGGCAAATGTTACAACAACTGCAGTTCTAATTGGTGTGATTCCCTCGCTCCTCCTCTGTTTTGCCTTCTGGCTTACATTTACCATCATCCTTGTGTTCATTATTCCATGGAATGCACCTTGGAGTGTACTAATGTTTGTTTACCCCGCTATCCCACTTTACCTCTTGCTTCGACGAAGTGCTAATATTGAGAGGATATATTGGTTATTTCCCTACTGGAACGCGATTTTCGGATTAATTCTCTTCTTCTCAATTACCATACCAAAAATAGTGATCATCTAATGACAACAATACCGAGAGAGCTATTCTTCAAACCGATCAATTTTCGATTTGGTTTATTCATTCTATTCATTATTGGGTCATACGTAATAAGCTATTTCTTCTTTTTTCTTCCAGTCATGATTCCCCCGGTGTTATTCAACTTAATTGTTGTTATTGCAGCTTTGCCTTCTTTATTCTTTTTCTACCATTGGGCAGGTGCAAAGAATTCATCTGTGATTATTTCACTTCTCATAATACTCACATTATTCATTGAGGGGATGGGAGTCCTAACGGGTTTTCCTTATGGTCATTTCTTTTACTCTGATTTACTTGGAATTAAGATATTAGGGCTGGTTCCATTCGCTGTCCCCTTTGCCTTTATTCCTCTTGTCCTGGGAACGGTGTCAATAGTAATTCAGTATTTACAAAAGCCATGGAAAATCATTCTCCTCAGCACATTCCTTCTTGTAATAATTGATTTCATAATCGATCCGATTCTTGTTTACCTTGGTATTTGGATTTGGATAACTCCAGGATTCTATTATGGAGTGCCCTTGTCCAATTTCATTGGTTGGGTTTTAACTGGTTTGGTTGTTTCTACGGTTTTGGTGATTTCATTAAAAATGGAAATCGAAGATTTTCCAAAGATACCGATTACAGTTGCGATTAGTTTGTTTTTTACACTAACCTTTTGGTCCGGCTTTGCGCTTTGGACGATGTTACTAATCCCATTTATGCTGAGCATAATTCTACTCGGATTTCTGCTCATTACTTTTTATTATAATCTGTTCAATTAATCAGCGTTTTCTTTCGAACATTCAAAGTGAAAAAATATTCTTCCCGTTAAATATACGAGAAAAATTCCAATAATGCAATTGGATAAAGTTGTTATATGAGAATTTCTGATGCGGGCACAGAAAAATTGGTGGAAAAAATTGACTGAACCCCGAACTATACTCGTTGACTGCCGTGGAATGGCTTGTCCTGGTCCAATAACAGAAGTGGCGCGAGCTTATAGAAAGGCTCAGAATGGCGATATTTTAGATATTTTAGCTACAGATCCTGCTTTTACCTCAGATATCAACGCATGGGTTCGGGCAACCAAGAATGAACTCATTGACCTGGAAAAGAATGCTGGAGTCATTCGGGTATCTGTAAAAATCACCGCGAAGAAACAATAGGTGCTGGACAATGCGACGAATTCTCGTTTTAGGTGGAGGGACAGCTGGAACTCTAGCAGCTAATCTCTTAGCTCGTGAACTCGGGGCTGAGATTAAGAAGGGTGATGTGGAAATCACTTTGCTTGATGAAGATGGAAACCATGTTTTTCAACCAAATCTATTGTATACGAGTTTCAAGGGGATGAAACCAGAAAAGATTGTGCGACCAGAAAGGAAATTGCTTCACAATCGAATTAACTTCAGCATTGATAGGGTCACTAAAATTAATTTCACAAATAAAAAGGTAATAACGGAAACCAACAAGACGTACAATTACGATAATCTCATTATTGCAGTAGGATCGAAAATCGCTCGGGATGAAATTCTTGGATTTGATGAAGCAAATTTAGATTTTCACTCATCGCAGGAAAATGCTTGGAAGATTTGGGAACGCATCCAAGAAATCAGGAAGGGCAAAGTTGTAGTCGGTGTAAGTACTTTCCCTCATAAGTGTCCTCCATCGCCGGTTGAGGCCGCCTTCTTACTCGAGGAATTCTTCAAGAAAAGAAAGTTGAAAGACAAAGTTGAGCTTCATTTCATTACACCTCTACCTCGACCGTATCCTGATGTGACAATTAATGACACTGTCGGGCGACTTTTCGGAGAACGCAGAATCACTATTCATCCATTTTTCAACATTGATCGAGTGGATTCCGAAAAAAAGATCATATATTCAATGGAAGGCACAGAATTAGAATTCGAGGCTATGTTTGTAGTTCCCCCGCATAAAGCTCCTCAAGCAATTATTGATTCTAAAATCGGGGATGAAGATGGTTGGATTCCCACAGACAAGTACACAATGTTAGTCAATGGTCAAAAGAACGTCTATGCCATAGGTGATGTGGCTGATTTACGAACATCTAAGTCTGGGGTCACCGCGCACCTTGAAGCCGTCGTAGTAGCCCGAAACATCATTGCAGATATCAGACAAACTGGAGAACGATGCAAATTTAAAGGACGTACTCATTGTCCCATGGATGTTGGATATGGAAAAGCACTGTTTGTCATCTCAACTTATGACAAACCTACCAAAGACGCTAAACCAACTCGACGGAACATGCTGATGAAGAAAGCATTCGCTCAAATGTATTGGACTGCTGTTGGCGGTTCGCTTGAATGGCTCTTTGATCGATACTTCGGTGAAGATGCGCGGGAGTGTTTCATCGAAGAACTAATTTAATCCAAACAATCACTTTTCAGCTCTATGTATCCTTCCTTATACATAAGAGGAATTGAATCGCATGTCTACTGGCTCGTATGATGTTGCAATTGTTGGAGCAGGACCCGCAGGTTGTACAGCAGCCAAAGTGGCAACACAACATGGTCTGAAAACCATTGTGTTTGATGGTCGCAAGCAAATTGGTAAGCCAGTCCAATGTGGTGAATTCCTCCCCATTCCAGAAGAATTGAAGAATATCTTCCCTAACTCGGCACGGATTGTACGACTCGCGAATGTGCCACAAAATTTCATAACAAATCGCACCTCACTGCTGATGCTTTCATCTCCTTCCAACCATCAATTTGAGTTTAGTCTCATATCAAATATAATTGACCGTGCAAAATATGATCTCTATCTTGCAGAGCAAGCCGAAGCTGAAGGTGCAGAAATCCATTTACAAACAACTGTGATTAGACGAACAGAATCTAATCTACTCGTTATATACAATAAATCTGGACGACAAATAATCAAAGCAAAGGTAATAATTGGAGCTGATGGAGCCCAGTCGAGGATAGCCCGGTCCATTGGGGCATCCTATCAAAATAAGGCTCATGATTTGTCTCCAGCAATTCAGTTCGTCATGACAAATATTGAGTGTGACCCAAACACGACGGAGATGTATTTCGGTCATCAAATTGCCCCTGGAGGCTATGCTTGGGTCATTCCAAAAAGTGAAACAATGGTAAACATTGGACTGGGTTTTCGTCGAGCATTTTCATTCACTTCTGAAAACGCTTTTTCCTATCTTCAACGGTTCATTTCTTCACATCCTGCCAACGTTCAACGGATGAAAAAAGGAAAAATCCTACGAAAATCTGGTGCAATCATCCCTATGGGTGGACCTATTTCTAAGACCTATTCTGAATCGGTCTTACTTGTTGGTGATGCAGCAGGTCATGTAATGGCCTCGAATGGAGGAGGAATCCCAACGGCGCTAGGTGGGGGAGAACTTGCTGGAATTGCCGCAGCTCAGCATATTCATCAAAATCAACCACTATCCTGGTATGAAGCAGCTTGGAAAAACGAGTTTGGACAGGAATTATCATCCTCTTTAGATATCCTTCGAATTGCTGACAAAATTATGATATCTGACAGTCTTACCGACTGGTGTATGCGGCTAGCAGGACCTGGATATTTACAGAAACTGATTCGTTGTCGACTTCCATTTCCAGTAAGATTTGCTTCCAAAACATTAGTAAAATTACTTGCGCTACTATCTTAATTTTGAAATAAAGTTAATCCAAAAGGGCGATTCATTAAGGACTATAATATATACTTAGGTGAGGGCTTTTTGCAAACTACTGCCCATAATTTGATTAAATATAAAAAACAAACACCATGAATTGGTACAAAGGGGCTTATATTGAATGCCGAATCGCGACTCAACGTCGACCAATAAACCTCCGTCCACTTCACAATCAAAAGTATCTCCAGGCAACAGAACAGTAACAGGTGACGTCAAAGGTTACTTGGAAAGTGAACTAATCCAAGCACGGCTTGTTCTAATAAATCAAGCGATACTTGAATACCTTCAAAACAGAAAAGGAGAACCAGAAGTTCTATACAAAGCTGCCCATCACCTCATTATTGCAGGAGGAAAACGGCTTCGGTCACTATTGACTCTACTCAGTTGTGAGGCAGTTGGAGGATCAATTGACAAAGTACTTCCTTTCACTGTTGCTGCTGAGTTGCTACAGACAGCGAGTCTTATTCATGATGATATTATCGATAGGGATGAACTCCGACGTGGCGTTACTTCTGTCCATAAAAAATTTGGTCACGATTTAGCAATTCTTGCAGGTGATTTTCTAATCGCCCAAGCATTTCATATAATCGGTACTCATGGCTCTCCAGAACTTATTGCAAACATCGGTGCTGGAGGCGTGCGTATGTGTGAAGGTGAAGTCTTTGATCTCCTCATCTCTCCTTCACTGGAGAAAGAATTTACAACAAAAAAATATCTGAAAATGATTGAACGGAAAACAGCGGTATTTCTGGAAGAAGCAGCACGTAACGGGGCAATTGTCGGAGAAGCCACACGCGGGCAACAGACGGCTCTGGCAAGATATGGTGCTCTCATCGGTATTGCCTACCAACTCAAAGACGATATCCTTGACATCCAAGCCAAATATCAGGATATTAAAAAAACCACGTTGTCAGATCTAAGATTGAAACGTGGAAATTATCCCCTCATTTTTACTTTAGAGCACTGTTCGAAAGATCAGAGGGAAAACTGCCTTCACGCATTAAATACCAACAATTGGAATGAAGTCCTGATATTAATCAATCAACACGAGGCCATCGAACATACCATGCAACTAGCTCAAAGTTATGCTAATCTTGCTAAAGCGGTCCTTCAAGGATATAAGTTCAAAAACAAGGATCTCCTCGAACGATTAACTGAATTCGTGGTTCAACGAGAATTCTAAAGCTCCCTTAAGATACAAGTAGGAGCCCTAAGATTGCGTGAAATTGACGAAAACCGTCCAAGCAAAGCTCGAGTATGGATTAGAGAACTACGTCTTCCATTTACAACAGCTTCAATAGTACCAATAATATTCGGAACGGCAATCGCATGGGGAACAACGGGTTTCTTTCTTTGGGATGTCTTCCTTCTCACTTTGTTAGGTGGTGTAAGTATTCATCTGGGGGCAAATGTCGCCAATGACTATTGGGATTATCATCAAGGGTCAGATAACATCAACATTGAATATATTCGACCTTTTACAGGTGGAAGCCGAATGATTCAAGAGGGTCTCCTCTCTCCCCGTGCTGTTTTAGCTGGTTCAATAATCATTTTCAGTATTGGGGCAATCATTGGAATATACCTCACATTCACTCGGGGATTCTTTATCCTGATTCTGGGGCTTCTCGGAATTTTTCTCGCTTTCTTCTATACCGCACCTCCATTCAAATTTGTTAGCCGAGGAGTTGGGGAAATCATAATTGGAATTTGCTTTGGCATATTCCTAACTTTGGGCGCTTTTTTCACACAAGTTCAAATCATTGCATTGGAACCAATTATAGTCTCTCTCCCTATTGCGCTTCTCGTTTCTGGAATACTTTACATCAATGAATTCCCTGATTTCACTGCAGATCGCGACGCCGGAAAGCATACTTTGGTCGTTCGGTTGGGTAAGAAACATGCTTCAAAACTCTATGTTGCGCTTTTAATCCTAGTCTATTTGATTGTGGTCTTTGCTGTACTTTTTCGTTTCACTAATTCCTTTTCGCTCATTGTTTTTTCCACCATCCCCCTAAGCATACTTGGAGCACGATATGCTCTCAAAGAATACAATAATCCAATGGCTATGATACCTGCTAATGTTTCTACAATACTCAATCATCTGATCACAGGTATTACACTAACCCTGGCGTATGTCTTTTTTGGACTCAGTATTCTTTCCACACCTCAACTAATTCTCCCTGTCGTAGTTGTTGCAGGAATCTTAGGTTTCATAATTAGTACCCTAATTTCATGGCGAATACACAGACAAGCAAAAGCCATGAAATTCAAAGGATAATTTTTCTTACTTCAAATTCTACAGATCAGAAAACTACTTTCCTGAAACCTCCAAACCTCTCTTTGTCGAAAAATAATTAGTAGGGTCACAATATTTTTAGAAGCCTTAGGAAATTGCCCATCTAGTGGTTCTATGAAATATCTTGTCGTATATTATTCTCGAACTGGAAATAACAAAACCATTGGAGACGCCATTGCTCAAGCACTTTCTGCCGATGTCGATATGATTATCGACAAGAAAAAACGTAAAGGCTTTCTCAACTGGCTTCGTGCTGGTCGTGACTCTATAGGGGAAAAACTCACAGAAATTGAGTTCGAAAAAAACCCTCAGGACTATGACACCATTATAATTGGATCCCCAATTTGGGCAGGTAGGATCATACCACCTCTCCGCACTTACTTGAATTCAGTCAATTTAAAAGGAAAACGAGTCGCGTTTTATATCTGCTCACAAAGCGAGGGATACAGGGAAATTTTTCCCCAATTGAAGGTAATGACTCATGAATCAGAGCATGTAGACACCTTTGGCATCACTGAGAAACGTTTCAAAGAAGGCGATTACAAGAGCGAACTTGAATCTTTCATAGCGCAAATCAAGTAAGACATGTTAAGATTAGGTATAGATGGGTTCAATTCCTAAAATCTCACAGAGGTCGAAGAGTTCTTCGACCACATCACCGTACACCATGTGCATGTGATTTGATCGCAGGTGTTGTATGAAGAGATCAGGGTCACCATCTAAAGTAACAAAGGCGTGCGGCCATCGTTCCCTGGCCTCCTTGAACGTTTCTTTTTCTTGAACGTAAGCTGTTCCGTTCGCTATT
>JAEOSA010000008.1 GCA_016840595.1 Candidatus Hermodarchaeota archaeon
TGTTTTTTTCTTCGATGTTCTTTTACTGAGTTCATTAATTTCTAATATGACACCGAGATCGTCTCGGGGACTCAGAATCCAAGACCCCACCTTCACTTTTTCTTCAGTGAATCCTTGGATGAGGTAAGTAAATTGCCGTTTCCGGAGTTTGGTGTGAGTTTCACCCATACTTTCACCGTCAATTAACATCACGGAACGACTACTGCGTTCATGCCGTTGTTCAACACTAATAATGCGGAACGTTCCGTAGGAGGTCTCATCGTCTATTGAAGAAAGCGACTTTGCAAGCACGGGTAAGAAGTCTCCAGCGCAACACCCCTGAATCCACTCATAAATAGGTTTCTTTTCTCGTCAAATTTTCAATTGAATCGGAAGTGGAATTCCTATGATTTGATTTCAGCAAAACACTGAATTCTGTTAAAAGATAAGATCAACCTGCTGAACCAGGTGAGGCTGTTCAACAATGATATAAAGTAAATTCAAGATAGCCTGTTTGTCATCAGCTAGGATTTTTTGGAATTTCTTTGGCCAGATTCCAATAATAACCCCGGTATCGTTTTCCGTTAATTCACCAAGGAATGTGACGGTAAGTTGGGTCTTTGTGACTAACAAGAGGAGGAAAGGGGTAAGTAGCGTTGCATTTTGAGGCCCTTGAACTGATATGATTAAGTTAAGATGGACCTGATAGGTTTGATGCTTCTTGATTTGAGATTGTAATTTCTGAATCCAACCCGTTTCGAGTTCATAATATTGCCCAAGAGCCTGTTGGATATCATATAGTACTCGTTCAGGACCTTCGATTAGAGAGACCTTCCAAGAAGCCAATTATTTCACCCTAATAGGATATCTAAAGGTCCTTCGTTTAACTTTTAGTGAAAAAACAGTCTAGCTGAGAAAGAATGGTTAGAATCTTGTGAGAATGCGCTTCTTTTTTGCGAATTGTCGGAATTGGTCAAGTTCCTCCACTGAAAAGGCGGTCTTCAGGTTAGGGTCAAGGACTGTATCTGTTGCTCGGAAATATTGTAGCACATAGTTTTTCTTACCAATCCATTTCAGAATCTTTTCTAGTTGTGGAATCTTATCAATAAGCGAAGGAACGAGCGTAGTTCGGAATTCATAGTTAATCTTTGAGGATTTGAGAAGGGCAATTGTTTCGTTAATTGCAGGAAGAATTTCATGTTTGGTTTGAGTGATGTGAGCGTATTCCTTTTCATTGGGAACGGTTTTGATGTCCACTGCCACATAATCCAAAAGGTTTGCATCAAACAATTGCTGGAGAACAGCAGGTTTTGTCCCATTGGTCATTATACCAAATTTCAGATTATGTTGATGTGTCCATTCGCCAATTGCGTGGAGCGCATCAGATTGTAAGGTTGGTTCGCCACCCGTTACTAATATTCCATCAATGAGATACCGATGCTCGTCTAATTCTTCATACACCCTTTCTAAATCAACCAGGTATTGTTCACCAAATTCAAGTAGAGGTCCATTAAAACAAAATCTACACCGCAGGTTGCAGCCTGTAAAAAATACCACACAACAAACGGAAGATGGCCAATCCGTTGTGCTAAGAAGCGGCTTTCCTGCGATGTAAGCTTTCACGCAACCACCAATTAATTTGAACTGGCCTTTTGTTGTTGGTTCACATTATAGGAACCATCCCTCGTGATTAAAATTACTATTAATCTTCAACTTCCAGATCTCGGAAGAATAGACAGGTTTGTCATCGTTACTTCATTATGAGTACCACACCATTGATGTGGAGGCTATAAGGGTTTATGCAACCACAAGAAAGAGGTAAAGTGTTGTGGCAAAAATCTACGCACCGCTAGTCAAAATACTGGTTGCAGGTGCTAGCCAGGTTGGAAAAACTAGTCTGGTTCACAAATATGTCTTCAAAGACTTCATCGATGTCTCGCCCACTATTGGTGTTAACTTTGCTCAGAAAATCGTTTATGGGGAAGAAGGCCCACTAAATCTAAGCATTTGGGATCTTAGCGGCGAAGAACGTTTCCGATTTCTTATGCCACAATTTTGTACTGGCGCAAGTGCCGTAATATTAGTGTTTGATCAAACAAGACCTAATTCATTGACAGAAGGAACCTCCTGGATCAACCTTCTTCAACGATATGCCCAGCCTTTTCATCTCCACGCCATTATTCTAACTGGAAATAAAGCGGATCTTTCACCGTGTGTGTCGCGTCAGGAAATCCAGAGCTTTTGCAAAACGCATGACATTGCAGGATTTGTTAGTTGTTCAGCCAAAACGGGTATGCGTGTTGATTTAGTGTTTGAAACTTTATGTACTACCATTCAACAAAACCTCCCCGAACCCACTGATGCTCTGACACGTTATCTCCGGGCGACTTGAGATGGAAACTCTTTTAGTCAGGGCTATTGTGGTGAAGACGTATACAATAATGGAGGAGGTGCTAGTCTGTGCGCCCACCCTGCGAAATTATGGCGAATCAATTATTGCCGGCGCTTCGAGCCTTAATTAGTCAACATCTAGCAACCGAGTATGGATTTACTCAAAATCAAATTGCTAAGGCTCTTGGGGTCACACAGGCCAGCGTGTCAAGAGGACTAAAACAAGTCGATCGATTTGATCAATACTATACTGTAGATGTAAGAAAGGCAGCAAGAGATTTTGCTGAAAAATTGTCAAAGGAAAGGCAACCACTAGACGAAAGTATCGAACAGCTTTGTATTTTCTGTCAAAGCCAGAAAATTGGAGGCTTACTGTGTCGGTTGCACCGCAGCGAAAACCCAGAATTAGAAACTTGTGAGATCTGCATTAGAGGTGTTGCCCCAGATCCTCGTTCAGACATATTAGAGAATCTATTACAAAGTATGGAAATTTTACGCGCGTCTTCAACCTTTCCAAACCTAATTCCCCAAGTTCAATCCCAACTTGTTATGAGTTTACCTGATGCAGTAACTGTTGACGACATAGCAGGTTTCCCCAGTCGAATTAGCGTTCATAAAACCCGTGCCCACACATTCACCGGACCTGAATTCGGAGCCTCGAAGCACTTGGGGGAAATCCTCCTTTTAGTCCAACAGCAGTATCCAGAAAAACGAGGCGCCATTGTCATAAAATATACAAAAGGCATTGAAACAAAATTCGACCAACTGAAGCTTCGCCATATCGAAGTTGCTCGAAAACAAATAGAGACCGAAGTGGATTCAGATCAAGCTCTATTGACAGCAATCACTGAAGCACTTGCCAGTAAGATTTCGTTTGATGTCATCATTGACAAAGGCTATTTCGGCATTGAACCGGTAGCCTACATATTTGGCAACACTGCAGAATTCACTGCAAAGAGCGCAGAAAAAATAAGTGAATTCTAATCAGTTCTTTTCGGAGAAAAGAACGCACTGGTTTACGATATAGAAAAGTTCAAGAAGAGTCGGATGTCTCTCTAAACTCGATTTTCATGTCAATGCAACCTGACTGGGAAAACATCGCAATTTTCGTGCGCGATGGACAATTACCCTTTCCTAACTCTTGTGTTAAAGGGCGAATCCGAAAAAGTACCTTAGAGTGGGATGAGGTCCCAAAGCCAGTTCCTACGACTGAACACCCATTTGACATAATTCGAGAATCTATTAAACGACTGATTATAAAGGACAAAATCAAGAAGGTGGGAGTGTGGCTTAGTGGTGGTATTGACAGCAGTCTTCTCACTGCTTTAACCGCTGAGTTGCTTGGACCAGAAAATGTCACTGCATACACCCTCCGATTTGAAGGGAGCGACGAAACTCCATATGCGAAAACGGTGGTTGATCATGTAGGATGCAATTGGGTTATTGAAGACATGACCCTTGAGCACCATTGCAACCTACTAAGAACTACAATCCATAACGCTATGGCTCCTGTTGGTTTTACAACTCATAAGCTCCGCATTGCACAGGTTAGTAATAACGAGGACCATGTGTTTTCTGCCCTAGGGCTGGATGAACTGTGTGGAGGGTATCCAGCACATGTGTGGGCTTCTGATGATGAGTTTGCAGAAATTGAACGTCAAAAGTTTGATGAAGCAAATTACAATTTTGTCTGGATTAATGCAGAAGAAAGTAAACATGCTCGATTTAGACTGCATTATCCTTACCTCGATGCAGAGGTAATCGGAAAATTCAGATCTTTTCCAAGGGCGTTGAAGACCAACGGGGAAGAAACGAAGGTCATGATTCGGAATGAACTTAGAAGTAGTACTCTTCTTCCTCCCTCAACAATTGAACTTGGAAAAGTGGCAGGAACGAAAGGTGGATTCTTACCCAATATCCTCACCTGGTGGAATCAAGGGTACAAGAAGTGGGCGTTCCCCCAGGCTAAAGAAGGGCAACGTTTGTTGGATGAGAACCTTCCTGACAATCCAGTCAAAATGGGAAGAAAGACAACTGTCCAATTAGAAACGTTAGTTCGTCGTTCATCCAAACTCACAAGATTAGCCCGACAGGTCTTTCGACGAAGGGGTGGAACCTTGGGTGGGCGTTCAAATCTTTGGATAATTGCACGATTAGCGTCAATACCTATTCTCATAGACATCCTTGAAAAAGGAGAATAGAACCAGGTTTGGATTATTTCTTTGATAATGCGACTTCATAGGCCCGTTCTAACTGGTCGGAGTACTGTGACCACAATAGATGTCGTTTAGCTACTTCTCGAACTCTGATTTTCTCTTTATTCCAATGATTCACATCAACAAAGTATTCACGTGTTAGTCGTTGAATAAGTCCTTTCAGTTCTTCAGGCGAATTCCAAGACCAACCTACGTTATGCTCTTTGGAGAAATGCACTTCAGTTGGTTTAGTAGCCGGTACAATAGACTTGAGCCCTGAATGGAGAAAAAGAGAAAAACGGTTTTGCAAGGAATAAACAGGAAGACGCGTCCACTTTCCTAATAATGCCACATCACAAGTACTAAAAAGTTGAAGCATACGTTGGTGACTCACATATCCTGTATTAATCACCTCGTCAGTTTCAATCACCGGATGACCAATGAAAACCAATGACGCGCCAAAGCGATTCTCAAGCCAAAGCTCTAAGACTTTTTGATCTGGTCGTTCTTTCAGAGGAAGATCATCTCGTGAGACGTAAGCGATTCGAAATTCATCATCGATATTCTCGTTAGGAGGAATTAATTCAACTTCTTGACGTGTTGGGACATTAGGTATTACATAAACATGAGGATTAATTCGTTGATATAATTGCGCGAATTGTTTGCTCACAGTAATAATCGGAGTTGTGCGGAGAAGTTGAGCGTCCCACTTCCGCCAATTTCGAAAGGCAAACCTCGTTGCAAGACGACGAGTAAGACTTCTATTTCGTTTAATGACATCATCACCTTGATAGGAAATGCGAGACCCCCAAATTTCATGATCATCATATACGAAGGGATGGCCCACGTCCAAGGCTACTTTCCCTGCAAAAAGATCATGAGCATGAATAAGGTCTGGCTTTTCTTCACGAATAAGCCAACGTAACCAGTCCCGAATTTTCCCTAATGTCCCAAAGAAACCAGTTTTTTCATAAGGACCCCAATGCCGATAATGAACTGTTTTGAAAACATCAAAGATTTGATTTTGCGTTGGTCTACCTCCAGCAAATACAACATCCCAACCTTTTTTTCTAGAATAGAGGGCGGCCCGCTCAACCCGTGTATCAGGTAATCCAACATCAGAAAAATGTAGAATCTTCATCTACTAAGGCTCCGGAAGTTTCAGATGATGGGAAAGCAAAGGAGGTCGTACGTAACAGTCCTCCTTCAATTCTTGAATTTATAAATCGATTGGACTCTAAAGAGGGAAACCTTGCGTGCTAGATTGCCTTCATGAATTCGCGTTTAATATCGATGGGTGAAAGGGGAATTGGAAGAACCTGAGCGTTACCTGCACGAGCAAGTACATGAATAAAATTCGGACCTGGTTTCAAATCTGTAAGAATTTTCACAAGTTCTAAACGATCAGCAGTCTGGAAGACATTTTCAAGTCCTAGACTTAAGGCAACTTGACCCAAATCAACAACATTGGCAGAACATGTCAACTGGTTGCCAGTTGAACCATGTACACCATTATCAATTGCCAAAATTGTTAGATTCCGAGGAGCACTCGTGGCGATGGAAGCAAGTGTGCCTAGATTCGAAAGAAGACTACCATCACCATCTATTACAATGACGTCCCGTTTTGTGAAAAGAGAAAGCCCTAATCCGATTGACGAGACAAGCCCCAAACTGCCTAACATGTAAAAATTCTTGGGGCGGTGCTTAAGGTGATAGAGTTCACGTGAAGGAAACCCAATATTACTAACCACTATCTGGTCATCAAAAAGAGGAATAATGGCTTCTAGGATTTCGAAGCGCGTAAATTTGCGGACCCATTGGGACCGGCGAATCTCTTTATTATGAGGTTTTGAATATGAAAAAGCAGACTCGGTAACATCAGATGTTTTTTCGTGCAGCCAGAGTTGGGGGCTAAGAAGAACGACATGGAGGGAGTTTTGGGAGTAACAATGATTAACGATTTCATCTAAAGTTGTTAGATCTTCTGGTTTTGAAATCTTAGTATATTGACTGCCGATAGAATCTAAAATGGCGGGTAATCGCTTACCGAGAGGAATTTGAGCGGGTATCTTTTCATTATACACTCCACGCCAGCTGGCTAAAATCAGCAGGGGAAATTGGTAGGTAAGGGTTAATGAGCAGAGAGCATTAATCATGTTACCAATTCCTGTACTTTGAATAAGCATTGCAGGCTTTGCTCCGCTAAGAGCAGCACCCGCACAGATTCCAACACCTTCCTCTTCTTTGGTTAGCCCAATGCTCTGGAAAGTTTCATGAACTAGATTATAGAGCCGCTGGATTTTTGCGCAGGGATTAGTGACAACCAGATTCACACCACCACGCTGTAGAATTTGAACTATTCTTTCAGAGAGATCTTCCATTGTCATTCATCAACTAGAGTTCCCTTAGGTGCTAGAAAAATAAATCCTCTATGGATTACTCGGGTTGTAGATATTGTTCTGGTTCAATTTTGTGAAAGCCAAAATCTTTCTCTAAGCGCTTCAATCCTCCGCCTGTTACATTGAGGAGAATGTAGTCAGATTTACTAATTTTCTCATTTTCTACTGCCTGAATGAGAGATGCTACTGCGATTTCTGCTGCGGGGAGTAAATCAACGCCTTCTAGGTGCTTAAACTTCTTTCCAGCGTGTCTAGCCTCCTTGTTAGTAATCGAGTACATTTGTCCATGAGTGTTCGTTAAAGTGTCATATACTCCTCCCTGAATGGAGTAGGGAGGAGTACGATTTGACAAAACAAGTGCATGTAACTGTTCAATGCTCTGTTTTGCATTAGGCATATCCTCAGGTTTTATTTGACGCCGTCCTGCTTGCCAAGCATTGTAAATCGGTACAAATGGTGCGTTTTGTGAAAGATGGAAGGTGAGGTCTCCCCTCCAACCATGATTTTTTAGACGCATAGCCATTTCCCACGAACCGATCGCTCCAGTGCCGGAACCGATAGCCTGGAAATAATGGTCAGGTAGACGTTTCATGGTAAATGCGCCATCTAGCATAACGGTTCCCATGCCATCTCGTCGTGCAACATTTTTTACACCACCTTCAGGCATCGCCTTTCTAGTTTGACTAAACTGGTCTGCAAAATGTATTGCATCATTGTAATCACCTTTAATGACCAGAAGATGAATCTTCTCAGTAGGCGGTTCAGGTGTCCAGAGCATATCTAACCCTGATTCAGGCACAACCAGATACACATCAAATTCTGCTTGATTTGCTAAATGACCAAATGCTCTTGCAGTGTTGCCAACTGAAGCAACCACCAAACTCGCTACGCCGTTTTCCTTTGCACGGGCTATAGTAGGATTCGATTCGAGGTCTTTGAAGGAGCCAGTGAGATTCCACGCCTCACGTTCAGGCCAATACCCTGTAAAAGCAAGATAGAGATTTTTCAGTCCTAATTCCTTTGCTAACCCATTACTTTGGTATGTAACTGAACCTGCTTTTGTTGAGAGGGGTTTTGAGCAGGGTAACCAATCAATGAACCGCCACAGCCCCGGAAGCGGTTGAATTGTGAGTAAATTAGTAAATTCAGTCCTCAGTAATGATGAACTGTGGCAGGAAAGGGCATACCCTTTAAGTTCCTTGTGACAAGTTTGACAAATCACCCGGTAACCCATAATTCACTCCTGGGTGTTATCTTTCCCGAATCTGTTTTTTTATGCATAGTGTGAATCCCACATTCCCCACCGCATTTACTCGTTCCTTGCCATCGACCAGCTCGCTCGGATTCGTTGTCTGAACTTATCTGAGTGCAAGGAGCACATCCCAAGCTCCGATAGCCAGCTCGGTAGGCAGGATTAACAGGTACATTGAATATCGCGATGTAGCGCCAAATGTCAGTTTCTGTCCAATCTAGAATGGGGTTTACCTTCATTGTGCCATTACAGGGTTCAAAAGGCTCATAATCCGTCCGTGTTCGACCTTCGGTTCGACGCAACCCTGTAATCCAAGCATCCAAGCCCTTGATAGCCCGGAGAGTAGGTTCCACTTTGAATATCTGACAGCATTGGTCTGGATCTGTTTTCCAGAGCCCCTCTATGGGTTCTTGATCAGCCATGAAGACCGTTAGGTCCAAATTCCAGTCACGGACAAGCTGATCTTTAAAATCAAAAGTTTCAGGGGGCTTCATGGGAGTCATTACAGCAAAGACCGGGATGTCTGGCTTTACTTCACGTGCTAGTGCAACGACAACCATACTATCTTTTCCGAAACTACAGGCGACAGCTGTTTTAGGATATTTTGAAATGGCTGTAGCAATGATTCGTTTACTCTGTTCGATTTTGTCGATGAGAGTGCTAGGAGTTTTGTTCATTCATTTCCACCATAAGAGATATCCCTCCCACGTATTTTAGTATAAAAAAACTTCTGATTAATTCACCTAGTATTTTAATGTAAATTCATTCTCGAACAGCTGAGATTCGTCAAGATAACCAGATTTATAACTCCGTTTGCGATATAAAAGACAGGAAATATCGCGCAAAATGATGTGCATCAGTCATGGTCCAAAAAATCGATATATCCAGTATTCAACTCAAATTGATTGATCTCCTCTCACAAAATGCCCGAGCCCCAATTCGTCGAATTGCCCGAATGATGAAATTGAGTGAGGCGACAGTACGTTACCACATCTCGAAACTTGAAGAAATGGGCGTCATAAAGGGATACTCAGTCATAATAGATCCCAGTAAATTCCAACTCCCTGTTTTCATAACAATCGGAATCCAATGCGAACCTGCCTTAACCAATAAGGTAGCAGAGGCACTCGCCAGCTCACCGTATTTTTACCTAGTTTGGGTGGTGACAGGCGCACATAATATTCATGCAAAAGCAGCTTTTACATCCGCTGAAGAAATGCAAAGTGTTGTTAGTGAAGTAATGAGGCAAACCGCGGGAATATTAAGCTATCACCTCTCTTTGCGGTTTGACGCTGTAAAGGACCCACAGCTTTTACCCTATGAACTGCTAGCCATCACAAAAGAACAAAACCCAAGGTAATAAAACACGCCTAGCCGTCCAGTGCATGAAAAATGTTTTGAAATTTACCGAGTCGGTCAAAATGAAAAAAATTAAAATCATTCTCACAGCTTGTGGCTGTCCAGGTGCTGCCACACTAATCCGGATGCTTAAGGAGAACGGTGAACGCCCGGTTGAAATCATTGGTACTGACATGGATGCTGAAGCCGTGGGAAGATACCTTACGGATGGTTTCTATCAGGTTCCTGCAGGCCAGTCTAATGATTACATCCCGAAGCTCCTTGATATAGTTGAAAAAGAAAAACCTGACATTTTGTTTCCAGAATCAAGTTTTGAAGTATATCCCCTTGCATTGAACAAAAACCAATTTGAAAAACTGGGAACACAAGTGGTTGTATCCGATCCAGAACCCATCCGGATTGCCAATGATAAATCACTAATGTATGATATACTCCAGAAAAAATCAGACATTCCATTGCCCAAATTCTCTTCTGCTGAATCATTGTCAGAATTTCATAAGGTCATCAAAAAGATTGGCTTTCCCGATGTTCCTGTCGTGTTCAAACCACATATAGGAAAAGGGAGCCGTGGAGTAAGAATTCTTGACGCGAAAATCGATCGTAAGCATCAATTAATGGAAGAAAAACCGACGAGTAAATTTTTGTCACTATCAGAGTTCGACTCGATCTTTGAAAACGTTGAAGACTTTCCTAAACTTCTTGTTATGGAATGGTTGGAAGGCATGGAAATTACCACGGATGCTTTGGCGTATAAGGGAAGTGAACTGTTAACTACAGTGAAAACAGTTGAGCAGGCGCGTTGGGGCGTCATAGTTCGGGGCGAATTAGTTGAAAGACCAGATTTGGTTGACCAAACACGGGCTATATTGAAGGCGATTCCTTTGAGCTATTGTGTTAACTTGCAATTTATTGCCAACAGACTAATCGAAATTAATCCAAGAGTATCTACATTCATTTATCAAAAGGACTTAATCGCACCCTACTTAGCAGTTAAACTCGCATTAGGAGAGATTACAGAGGAAGAAGTAAAGAAATATCAAACACGTATTGACTATGGTCGACGAATGATACGTTTCATGGATCAAATATTCCACAAGGGAGGCAGACGCATATTATGAGCAATAATTTATTCCGAAAAGTCCTCGTTTTGAGCCCACACACCGATGATGGAGAATTAGGGGCAGGAGGCACAATTGCTAGGCTTGTTGAAGGCGGACGCGATGTCATATATTTCGCGTTTTCAGCACCCCGAGAAGACCTTCAAAAAGAATGTAAACAATCCCTCACGGCGTTGGGTGTTAAGAAGTACGAGATTTTTGATTTTAAAGTCAGATATTTTCATCATTCAAGACAAGAAATCTTAGATGTGCTTTACAAGTACAACGAAGAACATGAGCCAGACCTCGTTCTTACTCCCTCCAGTACTGATTTGCACCAAGATCATCAAACTGTAACTAATGAAGCATTGAGAGCGTTCAAGTCCAGTACAATATTCGGGTACGAGCTTCCCTGGAACCTAATAAATTTTCGAGAAAATGCCTTTGTTTCTCTTGAAGAGCGCCATGTTGAAGCCAAACTAGATGCTTGTTGGAAATACAAGAGTCAAATCAAACAGAAGAGAGCCTATTTCGACAAGGATTACCTGCGAAGCCTGATGCGATCAACCGGTTTGAAAATACGAACACAATATGCCGAAGCTTATGAGGCAATCAAATTAGTTCTGAAAACACTGTAAACCACCGTTTGTAACTGCGGCTTTACTTAGCCAGCTTTTGTATGAGGTCAATGACCCTTTCAGTGGCTTTTCCGTCAATTTTGTAGAGGTGTTTGTGGACAAAATCCGTGCGTTTGGCATCCAATTTTTTCCGGACTTTTTCATCATATAATGCGTTTTCAACCGTTCTTTGGATACTCTTAGCCTCATAAACGCCCAGAGCTGCCCCTTCTTCTACCCAGGGTAAGGGTTCTGTTTGTTTCGAGAGATTAACCACAACAACGGGCTTATTCAAAATGAGTGCTTCGATAATAGTTGTGGAGTTCACGGACAGGAATACATCGCTGGCATAGATTGCTTCAATGGTATCAAAGAAGGGTGGTAAAACTACAACAGTGGTCTTTACTGATGCAAGTTGATCAGTGAACCATTGGATTGCCTCATTGGGATGTGGTTTGACGACAATTTGAATTCCCTCAATTGACCGGAGATTATTGAGAGTATTTGTGAAAAATTCGTGGCGTAAGCGTTCCAAAGGAAATGGCTGTGTGGCTAGCAGGACAATTTTCTTTTTGGGATCCAAGTTAAAGCGTTTGAGAAACGCTGATTTATCGTAAATGCGATCGGTAAAATAGAATACATCATATCGGGGTTGCCCTGAAATTGCCACTTTTGATTCAGGATAGGCGCTCACATCTGTTAGAACTTTCTTGAATGAAGGTCCGATAACTGAAGTGATTGAGGCAAGGGGGCAAAAGGGGTGTTTAGTATATTCTTGGGTGCTGATATCCTCTTTTGTATACAGGTAGCCGGGGTGATCTTCATGAATGACACCGTGCTGTTGCGCGAGCGATGGAACCCTCCTTTTGTGACAGGCGTAAATCAAAGCTCTTTCGAAGCCCACATACTCGTTTTCCATTAGAACTAGGTCTGGCTTTTCTTTTTTAAATATCTGTAAACTGAGTTTGTAATATTGCACCATGAGGGGAAGATATACTTTGAAGTAGTATTCGAAGTCAGTTTGGAACTGTGAAAGTAAATCCATACCCCGATAGTTGAAAACGCGTTTTCCTTTTTCGCTTTTTGTGATTTTTTTGAATCTACGCATAAACACATTTCGAGCCCGTAGGACTTCGACTAGGGATCTCCATGTAAAATAGGATTCCAGTGGTGAAAATCGACCTAGCTGTTGACTGATTCGAGCGTCAAAGGCAAGTTTGGCAAAGGAAAAGAAGGAATAGCCAAATGGATAGCTGGAAAAAAATTCATACGAGTCCTGCTTTGTTGATAAGCTTTGGAGAATGGGACCAAAAAGAGAATGCCCTCGGAGATATTTGCCAGTCTGAATATCTCTGAATCCGCGCCAATCTCCAGTATTAAAAGTAACAAAGATTTTTTTCTTAGCCTTTTTCCTCTTGATTCTTTTGGGGAAAAACAGCTTCGAGAAAAGGGCGAATAAGATAACGGAGAGCAAGTAAAGCTGGCTTAACTTAGTAATAATAAGCCGACCGAGACTTCGACGATAGTGTGTTTTCTTCGACTCAAAAATCATTGACAGATCGATGAATAAGCGATATCTGAGAAACCACCAGAATGCAAAGTCCTCATACTTGGTGGTGTCAATCATTGCAGTGTTGGAAAACACTTCTTTGTCTTTAAGGGCACTGACCCATTGAAACAGCTTATCCATCAGATCAACACCAGTTCCTTTTTATCGCAATACAGGTTTCTCCGGAAAGAGTTCTACTCATTTTCTATGTATTTAAGAATCTCATATGATTTGAAATGACCGTTCATTTAGGAAGCTTCTTTTGTGTTGCTAAAATTCTCGGCTGGATAGCCTCCGATTCGTATGATTAAATCAATTATCCACTTGAGTTTAGGTGATACTACACTCCGAATGATTCCAATATCCTGAGAGGAGAGGACTCGAAGCCGGAGGCCTACAAAGACAGAAATCACCACTGAAATGATACACAAAATTATGGCCAATATCACATTCAATCCAAGAAGGGTTGACGCCAGGCCAATTGCGATGACAATACTCATTGGCACAAACAGTTTAACCCAGAATTTTCCAACATGGATTTCTTTTCTTAAATACACATACAGGATGGTAGCAGTGATGATTTCTGAGAAGAGAACAGCAACTGTGATACCAACCAAACCAGAACTTGCCAGTAATAGAACTAAAGTAAGTTTAATGACGAGAAGTCCACCCCAAGTTACTGGAATAATTTTGATATTACCAGAAGCGCGGCGACCGATCATGAGTAATGAAAGGATAAGATCGAAGAAGGCTGCAATTGTAAGGATTGAAAGTAAGATACCAGAACCGGGGTAATTTGCCCCGAGGAAGAGGATTGTTACTGGTTCTGCAAAAGCGGCTACAGCAATAAAGAGTGGCGTTGAGATTACCAATACAAAACGCAGTACGGCACCGTGAGCCTTTCGCATTCGTTCAAGACTAATGCCCACGAGTAAAGCAAGAAGAGCAAAAATTCCTGCAACCAGACTAAGCGAAAAATCAGTCAATGCACCTGTTATTCGAACTACGAAATAATATTGAGCCAATTCTGCTGGAGTCATTAAGGCAAGGACATATAATTGGTCGATATAGCGTCCAAATAGTCGAATTGCTGAAGCAAGAAATATTGGTATCCCAAATGCTAGATAGGTTGTTGTTGGTAACCCAATGCTAATTTTGGCCCCTCGCACATATCTGGCAACAACGAAGCTTCCGATAATTGCGAATACAGCGAGACTAATAATCCAACTATAAATAACTCCAATAAAGCTCAGTAACGTGAAGAGGAGAAAAAGTGAAAGAAACCACGTTAGATAGCGTCGCAGGTTGGTAAACACAACCGCGTTATCGGTTTCAGCCATACTGCTCATGGACTCTGATTCGGAACGCGTTACGAGTAGGAAAATTATATAGAGGAGGAGTAAACCTCCCCAGATGAAAAGGTTGTAGAAAAAGAAGAGGTATAAGATGAGTAAGGTGGAAAAACAAAGCACTATGCTCAAGGGGATACTAACCGCGTAAAATACTAACAAGCCTTTGGCCAGAATTCCTTTTGCTTTATCAACGTCGCCTTTTCCAAGAGTTGATGAAGTTTTTTGTGTGATAGTATATGTAATTCCAAAAACTGCAATACCTTCGATGAGTGATGCCAAGGTTGCAAGTGCTGCAATTGTTCCCATATTTGTTGGGTGGATGGCATCAGCCAGTATCCTACCATATATCAAATTAATTATGAAGCCTAAATTGGTTAGAATGGTACTCAGGGCAGCTGTTCTTGCATAGGTTTGTCGAATAGCCATCTTGATATCATCTGATAGTGTGAGTAGTAAGATGTATTTCGCGGTTTACTTTTGGATCAATGCTTTTAATGCTTTGATTTCGGATACTCTTAATGGAAAAGAATCCTGCCATAATTGATTTTAACATCCAAATCTTGTTAAAGTGCAATGGCTAAGCTTTAGAATAGGGAATGTATTGTTTCTCAGGAGGAATCCTGACAAGTGACGACTCCACCAGATGCGCGCACATTGGTTACTAAAGGTCAGAACTATTACAAAGAAAAAGCTTTCAAGAAGGCTCTGGAGGAGTGGAAACAAGCTTTAGCGATATACCAACGTGTTGGGAAAAAACGTGAAGCAGGCATTGTTTTAATCTATACGACTCAGGCTTTGGTGAACCTCAGACAGCATAAGGAAGCACTTGTCACTAGCACCCAAGCGGTTCGTATCTTACGAGAAGTAAATGAGCCCACAAGCCTCCGGACAGCCTTATTGACCATGGGTCGAATTATGGATTATCTAGGTTACAATGAGGAAGCGAGGCATGCCTTTAGTCAGGCCTTAGAGATTAAAGTTCCAGGAGAAGAGAAATCGGCACGGGTATCACTATTAATTGAAAGTAGCAGTTTATTATCAAAATCTGGAAGATATAAGGAGAGCTCCGAGCTTCTTACCACTGCAGTCAACATGACTGAACAAATAGATGACGTGGAACTTCGTGGTAAAGCGCTTGTCGAATATGCTCAGATCCTTCAACAACTAGCTGCGTACGATGAAGCGGAAAAGACCCTAAGGCAACTGATCGAATTGTGGGGAACCGCAGGAAAACCGATACCAAGGGCTCATGCACTTCTTGGACTAGCACGCATCTACCAAGCTGAAGGATACCTGGACAAGGCAGAAGAACACATCGAACAAGCCAGAACTGTGTTTTCAAAAGCCTCAGATAAAACAGGCCTCTCCTTATGCGAATTCCACACAGCACGTCTTTTATTGGAAAAAGATCAACCAGAACAGGCACTCCCTCATGGCGAGGCAGCACTCCAATTTTTCCAAAAACAAAAAACGTCTATAGCCTATGCTGAAAGTGCTCTGATAGTTGCTCAAATCTTAGAACACTTAGTGCAAGATGTGAGAGCACTCCGTCTATTTGACAAAGCCATTGAGATATTCTCACAATTAGGCGAACAATCTAGAAATATTCATGCGCGGATTTCGAAAGGAAAGGCACTTCTCCGCCTTGGAAAAGATAAACAATCGGAACAGGAATTTACACACGCAATTCGCTATTATCAAGAACATAAACGCCAGAAAGAAGAAGCCGGAATATACATCGAAGTAGGTGAGACCTTCTATCAACTTGAACGATATCCAGAAGCAATAGAACAAAGCAAAATGGCTCTTATATTACTAAAAGATCATCCTGAAGAAAAGATGGAAATTCGGGGATACCGTCTATTGCTTAATGCCTCCCGAAGAACCCAACGACTTGAAGAGGACCTTCCGCTTTTACAGAAAGCTGCAAAGGAGGCGAATGCTCAAGGACGAACTCTACTAGCCACATCTTTGATGGTCAGTCTTACACAACTAACTTTAGAGACTCAATCACCAGAGCAGGTCAAAGGCATATTAGAACAAGCTATCCATGATGAACGACTCCCAATGGAGCTTCGGGCAGAGGCTGCGATTAATATTGGATTAGTTTTGATGCGAAATACAGAGTATACGGAAGCTGCGCAGTATCTAAGTCAAGCGATTAAAGAGTTTAAAGCTGAGCCTAGTTTTGACACAAGTAAAGCATATTATCAATTGGCTGAGGCTTATCGCAACCTCGAAAAACCTAGCTTACGAAAAGATGCACTCAAAGGTGCCCTTTCGACACTTAAACCGTCTACTGAAGAAAAGTTTCAGGGTCGATTATACTTTGAATTGGCACCTTTAGTTGAAGCAGAAGATTCAGCAAAAGCCTTGGAACATTATGAAAAAGCAGCTAGCATTTTCAGCGAAGCCGAATACCATGAAGAGTATTTTCAAACCTTACTGCGACAGGCGAATTTACTGGTTGATTCTGCCGAAATATCAGGCGTCCTGAAGCTAGTTGAGCAAGCAATTTCAATCGGTGAAGAGCTTGATATTCCCACTGACTTCAACAGTGAGAACCTTCCTCTCGCGTGGAACCAAATGCAACATGCCTTAGAAGAAGCAATCCTGATCGCTACACACTACTATCATAAACAGAATGATCGAATGATCGTAGACAAAGTGATTGACTGGTCTAGCCCTCGTAAAATCGCTAAATTACATCCTTATCTAGCCGATAATCTCGGGTATGAACGTTGTGTGGATTTACTGAAATTACTCCAAGAAGAAACCAATCTTCTCACACAAATAAGCGGTTTGCGACTACAAATCGCACAGTTATCTCCAAAAGGTCTCCCCCAAGACGAATACAAATCCCGCCGGAAGGCACTAAGAACTAAATTAGTCGAAACCTTGGAGAAAATGAATGTTAACCGTAATGTAATCGCTGCAGCTTGTCCAGACCCAGGAAGAGGAATGTTGCCTTCAGGTTATAAGATGCCACAAAAACTCGTGACACTCATGCCTACCGACCGGCGGTGGATTCTAATTAACTATGACGTGCTGCTTGAAAAAAAACGAATCATTGTTACTACCTTAGACCATGTCGGACGACATGGCATCCATACTCTACCCATCTCACCGGATTTAGCCTCAGTTGTACAATCACTACAAGGAATTAAAAAAACTCAGGAACTACCTCCAATTGCTGATTTACGGGACATCGCCTCCTTTCTATATCGCAGTTTAATTCCGAGTCGGCTTGAACGCGAACTCCAAAGCCACAATTATGGATTTGTTCAATTCGTCACAGATGGATTTCTCAATAATGTACCCTTCGAACTCGTATTTGATGGAAAGGAATACTGGGGTCTCAAGTATCCCATGGCTTGGGTTCCGGACTTCCAATTTTTCGAAAGCACGCTAAAGACTAAAGCGTTAGCCCAGACCGCGGTGCCTTCAGTTGTACTAGGTGTGAATTCAGGTGCAGAAGAGCAGGCTTCGCGTAGAGCAGTGGCTGAAGCAATTGCAAAGTCATTTCTTGACTCGGTTCCCACGCGTCAGGGTATCACTGAGCCAATTGTACTTTTTGGAAGTGATTTTACTCGGACCTTGCTATCCAGTAACCTTGAGCAGCCCCGATCACTTCTTTATTTCTCAACTCCTTCAACCCTTCACCATCGAAAAGGCGAAATCCCACTACAACACCCGGATAGTCTTCGAGTGATTGAAATCGGAGTCACAACTCTTTTCAAAGGTGCACCGATTCTTGTGCTTGATGATTCGATGCGGATAGATCCGATGGAGAATGGAATGAGTTTAGCTGGTTTTCTACGGCATCTCGTCACTGCTGGATCTCCCTCAATTGTATTCACACGATGGCGTCCAGAACGGAAGCTACAACCCACTTTTACTCAGAACCTGATTAGGCAGCTGTATGGAGGAGATCCTATCGCGGTTGCCATGCTTCACACACGACGCAAATTAGCCAGTACAGGTCCCCCGCTGCATAGCTGGTTGAGTTATAGTCTGTGTGGAAATCCATTTCTCACCCTTTTCTGAAGCACGAGCTTCCATTAGATAAGAAAAGTATCCAAGATAATTAACAAGCAATCATAGGTTGCATGAGCAACAATTGGACTGGCAAGACGGCGTCCTCGCCATTGGAATAGCAATCCAATGAATAGACTTCCAACTGTTTGAAAGATACCAATAAACGGGTTTAGATGAGCCAGTCCAAAAATAATGGAGGATACAAGGAGCCCTCCAATTCGACCATAATGAGCATCTAAGGAGTTTTGGATAAACCCGCGAAAGAGCACCTCTTCAGCAGGCGCAATAATAAGAATCACAGAAAGACACAGCATTCCCATCCAGAACAGGTCAACAGGGGTTGGGGGAGTTGGTGGGGGACCAGCTCCAGGCGCAAGGAGTTCATACAAATCAAGGAGCAAGATTAGCGGAGCCAACACTAAGCCCACGCCTAGTCCCAATATAATATCTTTTGATAGGTTCCTGATGCCCCCAGAAAGGAGACCAAGTTTCTCTCGTCCGACTTTCAATCTCTTTACAATGGCAAAGGGAATCAGGAAGAAGGTTACTTCGCCCAAAGTGAGTATGATCGTAAAGAGGGGATCTGTGATTAAGATAGTGTCAAGTAGATAGAGTGGGATACCAAAGAAGATAAGATAGTAAAAAATTAGCACGAATGTCAGGACGAAAAATAATCCATAAGTAATAATTGTGATGACGTATGTTGTTTTGGGCGACCAGGGATATGGAGGGGCCTGCACCTCTCTTATCGACCATGTAATTTCTACACCGCAGGTTACACAATATTTCGTAGGCGTGGTTATTTCGGTTGCACAGTAGGGACAAAATCGGGTGGGATACCTTCGTTCAGCCACTATCGATCCCTCCACTGTTGTGCTGTATTATGGGTTGTCGTCGAGGAGCAAAGATGGAAAAAGCGGCGGTGAAGGCAAAAAGACCTAGAGGAAGAGTGACAATACTGAAAATAATCAGACCAATTCTGGCAATGAAGATAGTAGTTGGGGAACGGAGCACAATTAAGAAAAGGACGATGATGAGAATCGAAGATAACTGAATTATTGTGAATATTAGGTGCATTCCGAAGTAGTAGGGGCTAGCAAAGAAAAGAAACAACAGCCCCACGATTGAAGCGAAAATTGCTTGAATTACTAAAAGCAGATACGCAAAGCGAGGAACAATTACCTGGATAGGAGGTTTGGTAGGAGAGTCGTGAGGTGGTTGAATAAGAGCTAGATTGAATGCACAGTTCGGGCAGTTTTCAATTTGCTCTGAGGGAAGTTCCACCAAGTTTTCTCCACAAACTGGACAGCAAATGATGGATTGCTTCTGAGTAATTTCCGGTGACCTATTAGGTTCCCCCATAAAACCACATCTTATCAAGACCTCAGGAAAAGGCTTTCCGTCTGAGACCTCTCAACAACCTCAGGCTCTGAGTTACACCAGACACCTTAAAGGGTTCAACACTTCATCCATGTACTAGGTGGGCTTCAAATTTGGTAGTATTAGATCGCAAGACCATTCTTGACCTGATTTCTAAGCACCAGCTAATTACAAACATGGTTGACCAAACTGTGCAAGTCTCCCCTAATGGCGTGGAACTGACACTTCAAAAACTCTACACTTTCGAAGAAGCAGGAACCATTGATTTCTCAAACCAAGAGCGACATATTCCCAATTATGAAGAAATCCCACTCAAGCAAGGACGGTACAATCTTCAACCCGGAACGTACCTTATAACTTACAACGAAATCGTTCGAATTCCAACCAACATAATCGCCATTGGGCGTCCGAGGTCATCGCTTCTCCGTTCGGGTGTTTCAATTGAATCAGCCGTTTGGGACGCAGGATATGAAGGCCGTTCTCGCGGACTATTAACTGTGTATAATCCAAATGGGTTCATTGTCAAACCAAATGCCCGACTTCTCCATCTTGTCTTTTTCCAATTAATGCAGGAAACCCAACCCTATGAAGGCGTTTATCAGGGTGAAGCCTAATCTTGCTAAAGGTTAATCTCCTCATTACAGGCTTTCCAGGCTGCGGAAAAAGTACACTAGTAAACCGCGTTGTTAACCGGGCAAAACAAGAAGGTTTGAAAGTAGGAGGAATTAGCACCCCTGAGTTCCGTTTAGATTCAGGAAGGCGCGGAGGGTTTCTTATCCGTGATATAGCTACTGGAGTGGAACAGGTTATGGCAGCTATTGATTTTTCCAGTCCTGTGAAAGTTGGTCGCTATGGTGTCGATCTCAACGCCATCCGAGAAGTCGGAGTCACCGCAATAGATTATGCAACAACTTCAACAGAGCTTATAGTAATTGACGAAATCGGAAAAATGGAATTAACCGTTCCCGAATTTCAGCGCGCCGTCACTATGGCATTCGATTCACCCAAACTGGTCTTAGGGACAATAGGATTGAAACTGAAAACACACTTTGTGAATCAGATAAAGAACCGAAATGACATTACCATTCTAACATTGACTCCAGAGAACCGGACTACCGTCTATCAGCAGGCTTGTACCCTAATGGATCTATAAAGAATGGAAGGGACCAAAGCTAGCGTGCTTTGGTCGGGTGGTACACAATGTACAATGATGTGCTTAGAATGGTGAGATTAACTACTAAACCCAAGATAGCGTTGAATAAAAGCTCATAATTAGTAAATTCTACGAACACTACTATGTAGAAGGTTGTTACGGGAAATATCATTAGAAGGAGAAGGAAGCTCATCAGTAAGGGGAACCGGCGATAGCGGAAATGGGGCTGTCGGTTTTGGGATTCTATATAGGTTATGATTACCACGCTAACAAAGATGAATCCCAGTCCAGAGAGGAAAAGGAGCATCATGTTAGTGAGAGGTATACCGCGTAGATATGGTACGAGAACCCAGGCCATTTGATAACTGCCCCAAGCAAGACCAAAGGTTGCTGCGAATTTGAGGATTACGGGTCCCACGGTATCAGCAACAAGGCCATGTTCTATTGAAATGACTTCACGTCGGACAAGAAAAGATTCAACGATTACGATAATTCCCATGACAAGGAAAAAGAGCGCGCGTAACCAAATCCCAGTAATTGGATTGTTGTTCACGAAGTAGGGATAGAAGGTAAAAATGAGTCCAGTCAGAAATGAAAAAACACCAACACCGAAAAGAAATGCCCAGCCTACAAAATCAGCACCTGGTTTGAAGACATCATCAAAGATGAGTATACTAACACCAACAATTGCAGCAGCGAAAATCGCATAAATCATGTATTGAGGTGGGTTTAACCAGTTGGTGAAGTACCGGTAGAGCCGGTATATTGCAAAGATGAAGAAAATTAACGCAGTGAGCTGGAGAAGCCGAGATAGAAGGTTTGTGTGTTTACCCAATGTTTTCACCACGTAGGTGTTATCATGTGTGAGCAGCAAGTCTTAGGCAATCTGCTAAGGACCTGTGAAGCCCTCGATTACAGTAGATATCAAGCAATATAACCTTAATGGCAAGCATAGCAGGAGTATTAATGGATAATCCAATCCGCAAGGATTTCCAGCTCAAAGGCAACACAGGGTGCTTCAATGCCGTAATTCTTCAGTACTAATGGATGAATTTCGCCCATTATTCCTACACGGGTCCCCTTAATGAAGAGGTTTGCGACCCGTCCCTTGATGAAGGATACATTGGAGGTTTTGCGAACGGAAGCAGACAACCCTAAATTCTGTAATAGTGTCACAAGTTCAGCTTTCAATACAGTGATGTCAACACGTGAGCTCACAGAAGCAGCAGCAAGATGGGGAGTTGAAAGCGTGCAGGTTTCAGCATCAGCCTGTAAGGTGACTACATCACCAACTTCGAAGATGTTGTGTGGTAGTTCTTGGGCAGTGTTGTCTCCTAAGAATGCTAATAATCCAGGGAGCAAGGCGTTACGCGCCACGTGATACTCCATTGACTTTGGATTGGCAATTTCTACAACTTCTTTTATGGGACGATTCATCTTTTCGAAAAGAACACGAGTATTGGTTAAGACGTAATTGTGAATTTCTTGATAACCTAGTCCAACCATCAGATCACGAATTGTGCGTAACAGGGTTGTGAGAGGTAACTCCTTGCCAACCGTCATTAACTGAGGGGTTGTTGATTCGAAGCGATCATATCCGTAGCCTATCGCTACATCTTCAACGATGTCAACATCATGAAGAATATCCATCCGATATGCAGGTATTTTTACTTGAACCGTATCGCCATGAACGGAGGAATCCATTCGCATTCGACTAAGGGCTTTCATTATTGCAGAATCGTCTAGGTCATAACCGATGATTTTGTTAATGTAATTCAGCGATACGTCACGCTGTTGGAGTGTAAGATCAGGGAGTCGTTCACTCCCTTTAGTATACACAACTTCGACATCTTCAATTATCCCGCCCCTCTCTGCTAGGGCAGTTATCATTATATTCAAGGTTTGAAGCGTCGTCAGCTTATGCGTTCCTGTTACTTCAACGAAGACATCTTTTGTATCCTCAACGAGTCGTCCCAGATCATTGCTATTTATTACAGGAGGTAAGCTCAGGACTTTGTTCTCTGCATCAATAAGAATTGGATATTTGGGAAAGCCTTCGATGATTTTGCCAAATTCTTGCCCCTTGGGATGTTGGCTAAGTATTTGCCTAGCAGTTAGTGGGGTATAATATTCAAGGGGTACAAACGTGATATCATCCGGTGACTCGGTTCGATAATGAACGGGAGGAGTAATGAGGTCCAGAACATAAAGTCCTATGCTTGTTCTTTTTCGATTTCGACCAAAGGTTCCCGTAAGGCGTTCTTGTAATTGCATGAATTCTGCAATGAGGTCGTCATCTAATTGGAGGCCTTTGACGATTCCACAGGCTAGAAACGGTCGGACTTCTTTGACCGATGGGTCCACAATGGCCTGCCAATCAGATTTTCTAACTGAATAGTTTGGTGCCCCAGTTTCAATTTCTAAGAACCCACGAAGTGCCCTTGCAATGCCTTCTACAGAGAGCAAATCCACGCGATCAGGATTTACTTCGATTGTCACGGTACCATTGGATATACTATCAATTTCACACTTGAGTAAGAAGAGGCTTTCTTCCAATGCTTCCTCAGACAAGTCACGACCAACAAGTGTAAGGAGATCCGATAGACTAACATCTACGTTCATAACATCCACTTCCTTAGAATCTCATTGAGGCTTTGCGAAGCTGTCCGAGGTTTCGGGT
>JAEOSA010000093.1 GCA_016840595.1 Candidatus Hermodarchaeota archaeon
GATCCGTTGGCTGGCTCTCCTGCGAAGACCTCACCACAAGACGCGGACATGCCGGACCCAAACTCGCCACCCCCGGAGCCCAATGCCCAGGACGTCATACATTCCACTACTCCATAATCCCCCATCCAAACACCTGGCGGGATCCCGAAACCCAACGTCTTACCCGCGCCTTCATCACCCCTTTCAAAGCGATACAACTCAAAGAACAAGAAAAGAAAAACCAAAAGCTACCTCTCAATCACAGTTTTCTCTCATATGACTCAACCAATCTAGCACTAAGCTGCTTGAAAAAGGCTGAAGACTCTGAAACAACCATCTTGCGGTTCTTCGAAATCACAGGTTCACCAACAAAGGTCACGATTCAGACCTCCCTTCCTTTCAACAACGTCTCAATAGTCAATCTCGCAGAACAACCCTCCAACCATCAAAAGATTACTCGGTTAAACGCAAATACGCTTTCCTCTACGGTTTCTCCTCACCAAATTTATTCTCTCCAATTCGAACATTCCGATCAACCTTGAGCGCTTTCTAGTAACCAAATCTTTCAAAACCAAAATATAATGAGAAATAAATTCTACGAAATTGTCCTGCAACGAAAACCTCTTTTACAACAAGCGCCAAGTGAACATGGAGGTAAGAGGAAATCACAGTTCAACCTTTGCCTCAGACGCTGTTTATTCCCCAACCATTAAACAATCAATCGGATATCACAAATCCCAAAATTGTGTGTTCATTGATTACCTTCATTATCGTGGGGCTTTTCCTCGCTGTTGTCGGAGCAGCAAATCTGGTTATGTCTGGTGTTATGACAGTATTTCCATCCATTACTTGGACTGAATTGAACTTCTATTCACTCATCATGTGGGTAGGGCTTTTCTTGATTTTTACTCCACTAGTCACAGTTATTGTAGTTGAAAGCGTAAGTTATTACCGACGCACACAACGGACACCAGCATTTTCCCCCACTCCTCGAGAACACCGTCGAAATCCTCCACAAAGCCTTCCAAGGCGTCCATATCGACCAACTTCAGGCCTCATGGAAATGCCTCCATTAGATCGATCACAATCGTCTTCACAGGAGAAGCCGTTATGGCCTCTTGAACTGGCGCCGCTACGGCCTGTTCCACCTACAACTCAAAAACAGGACCTCCACCAAGTTCACCCTGACAAACCAGAAACCAGTCAAACATCCCCTCCGCCAAGTCCGCCTTCGATATCTGAATTGACTAAAAGAATCCGTCGTCTTGAAGTTAAAGTTAAACGGCTTCAAAAACGAGTGTCTAATCCGAAAGTTCCCAGGAAATACGCAGCAACCCTTGGCGAGAAAGCATCTAGACGGGAAGCCAACGACCAATTACTCGAAGCTCTTAATGTACAACAAAAGGAAGGCCGGATAAGTAACCGCTTCTATCGACGGAAGCGCAAACAGCTTACTAAGGAATCTCCTGAATAGGGTATTTCTCTTGATTTTTTTTTGAGTTTCGTTTTCGCTGTTGTCCATAACTTTATATATTCGAAGTGTTAGTTGTAATTAAATTACATATTACATATAATGGAATGGTGAAAAACAATAACCGAAACATATGAAACACTATCCGATCTCATCGAAACCTTCGACTCACTCGAACTCGGAGACGCTCAACTTATAGGCCACGCCCATTTCATTCCAATTCTACAAAATGAAAAGGATCAGCAACGAGAGTATATCACGGCACATGAGGCTTTACAAAAAGGTCTATTGGAACTCGTGGATACCGGGCGAATTGACGCAGTCCTCGTCATTAACCGTGCAACACAACCTGTGCTCTTTATTGCAGGAATGGACGTGCATGCTGAAGGAACACAGTCGCGAATTATCATAGGCAGCCACTTGGTTCCCCCACAAGCGAAAGTGGAACTTCCGTGTCGTTGTACCCATGATGTGCATCCCATCCGCAAATACCAAGCTCTCATGACGGATGTTGAGAATTATTCTGTTGCGTCACCCGGTGTTCGGGGAATTTCTATCGCCCAGAGTGAAGCGGGACAAGACCGTGTATGGTCAAAAGTACGGAAACACCGAGAAAAGCTCAAGGATAGTCGCGTTGCCGGTAGACCCCTCTTGGACATGGATGAAAGCTCTTCACGCCTTAGTGATGTTCAAGAACAAGCCGCCAAAGCGATTCAAGACGAATTGGAAAAAGTTGTTCCTCAGGAACAACAGGTGGGGCTTGCAGTCATTAGTGAAGGGCAAGTACAAACTATTGAGATTTTTGATAGTCCTGATACTTACCAACATTTCCACAGTCATTTGATGGGACGTTTCGCCTATGAAATCGCCGCTCCCAAAGCCACTCCGAAGAAGAAGGTGACTTCTCTTCGATCAAATATGATGAAGGAGCTACGACGTCTCAGTCAGCGATTGGATATAGAGGATGGAAAAGGAACTGCTCAGAGCAAGGGGAAAATTCTAGGCACACTTCAAAATAAGGACAAAAAATTGGTTCATCTGTGTCTCGAAAAATTATAGAACCTTAGAAAGGGTCGTGCCCTGGGTAGTTCCTCTTTTTTTTCTTAGTTTCTCCGAATGATTTTGTCTCCAAAGGAAAATTAGAAGAGGTATCGTAAACGAGTATCCTTTGTGACTGCTCTTCGTGTCTCTCGGACTCAGTGTGCGGTTATCTTTGCTATTTTTCTTGGGTCGTTATTGTGCTTTTCACAATTAGGTTTTCGAGGAACCATAACCGTTCAATCTCAACCTAATTTGCGTGAAGGTTGGGCCGTCCTGTTAGAGATGAATGATTATCCAGATCCCATTACGGACTTATCCACTGATTTTTCAGATTCAACAAAATGGAACGCCACTCTCCACTCCTTGGGATGGCAAACCCATCATATTCAATTCTATCATGGATTCCTCGATCAGTATGTAGGTGAGGCGGCTCTCCAATTTCTAGCTCTCAATGCAGATGCCAACGATATCGTCCTCTTCTTTATCTTTGCCCATGGAAATTGGATTCGTGACCACATGCAATGGCATTTATGGTTTCCCACACGATGGGCAGAAATCCAGAGTCAGGAAAAACTACTTGTTGTTTCAGCGTGTAATTCTGAAGAAATGATTGAACCGCTCACTAATGATTCTGCTCCCCACATCCACATGGCTGCTGCCCAAAAGGATGGAGGCTATGCTTGGGCAGGATTACCCGAAGAAGGGCTCCCAATTATTGGCGAAGTCTTCAACCACTATTTCACGAATGCCTTAGTTAATGCCTCGGCAGATCAAGACAGTAACGGGGAGATCTGCGTGGAAGAAGCCTTTGCTTTTGCTTCACCTCTGAGTCAAGAATACATCACAACTGTGGTATTTCCTGCCTTTCCGGATTATGCAGATTCATGTAATGATACTGCCCCGCAACCAGTCATCGATGATGCCTATCCAGGAAACTTCTCGTTAGCAGTGGAACCAGGCGATCCGCCATTGATACCAAGTATGTTGACACCGGCAGAACTTGGAGTAATCTTGGTAACCATCGTGACTTTAGTTGCAGTCGTTGCTATCTGGTTGTCCATCAGACAAAGACGCCGTGCTGTTCAGCTACCGCTATAATCGACTTTTGATACGAGAAGGAATCGGGTCAATTATTATCAGCCCTCTCTGACGTGCTTGTCGAATGAAATCGAGAGGCGACTCACTTTGCAAAATAAATCGCAGCGTTTCATCATCTGTAAAAAAGCCTAGGGTGGGTGGATTGATTTGTTGCGATACTGCCTGAAGGAGGTTCTTATAATCGGTTTGCCATTCACTGATTTCAAAACTCTTAGGTGCTAATTGTCGAGTCGTTGTAATCCGACGGATTTGCCCAGCTATCCGTTCGACGATGAGGCTGGTCCATACTTGCCTTTCTTCAAAGATGGCGAACACAAAGAGAAAATCCAGAGGTAACTCGTCTAGGAGTGTTCGAATGCGTTGGAAAAGTGAAAACATGCCTTTACCCCAGAACTCTTGAGGCCAAACATGGAATCGACGACCAAACTCTTCGTCAATACTATCTTGGGCGAGTTCAATGTATTGTAGGATATCCATTTCAGGAGTAAAAGCGGCTTGAATTTTTGCTAACAGGTAAACAGCTAATCCTTGTTCGAACATGATCACAGCGTCGACAGATTCGCTTTCATGTAATTGTCGAATAGCAATGGCTGGCGAAGAAAAGGGTCCGGTTAAGTCTGATCGAATCCCCTGCCGCGTATGGAACGCCTGAATGATTTCAGACCCGTGATAAAGTAAATAGAGAATTCCACGTTCGCTTGATAATTCTGGAAGCGTAGAAAGGAGGTTTAACCATTGAGAGACGTCGACATTGAAAAACTCATAGTTCTCATCGAGTCTTCTCATCGAATCACCTCAAAAATTCGGACCTCATAGGGGTTCAATGGGATCTCTTGTGGACCTCGTTGGGCAAGTTGTTCTCCTGTCCATAAATCACGAAGAAGGGCTCTTTGGGCAACCCGAATTCTCGCGGATTGGGGCTGGTTAGTCGGGTTCGCTTGGAAAATAACACGTGGTGCCCGCGTCCCCCAGTAGACCTCATCAATTGCGAAGTTTTGAATATCGCCGACCGGTTCCACTTTCAACTGCTTCAGAATTTGGGTGGCAACATTCTCGGCTTCAGTTGCCTCATCCCGGTAAGTGAATGGTGGAAGGGATATCCCCAAGTAGATAAACGTCCCTTTACCATAGGACTTGATTGTCCCTGCAGGACGGGTACCCACACGCACTTGATCATTTTCTACACTAAACGGCTCATGTAGTCCAACTAAAGGACGTCGTGTACTTGGGGCTTGTAGACCCGCAGTGTCTCCCAGAATCGTACATCCTCGCATATCAGTGCCAAGATAGGGTATCTCTGGGCCCAAAACGACTGAACCACCTCGTTCGACATATTCCAAAATCTTTTCCTGCAATTCTACTGACATAAAGTCAAAACTAGGCAGAAAAATTGTCTGAAAATGACTAAGAGCAGGACGATCCATATCCGTATCGCCAATTAGAAAAGGCGTCTTTGATCGAGATAATCCCCAATAGAACGCCTCCCACAAAGCAGGGTAAGCTTTCTGGATAGTCTCAGTGTAGCTGAAGGTTCGATTATTCAACAACAATTCGGGAGGAATCCCTAGAAGCTGAGTTAACCAATTGGAGCTAGTACAAAGCCCTGAAAGCCGCTCATATTCAAAATTCCGGAGAAGTAGAACCGGCACATTACGTTGCAATGTATGAAATTCCACTTCATGTAGAATCGTGAGCAGTCGCTTCAAAAAGGCAAATTGAGTTTCATCAACGGTCCCAGTGTTCGAGATTGGACTTCCAAGCCAGCGATTACGTTCAACCAACATATGCGCATTGAAACCTCGAACCCCATGCATAATCGCGACAAGTAACGCAAATTCCTGATCGCTCCTATCAAGTGTAGGACCCCAAGGCCAGGTCCCTAACCCACCTTCAGATAAGAATGGTAAACGGCTCATGGTGTTAAGATAGAGGACTCCGCGTCGAATTTCATCATATCGTGTTTTGTCGAGATATAGCCCTGCTCCCTGGATATCCAGTTCCCGTTCAGTTTTGCTGACATTCAGAGGGAGTAAGGGCAAGGTATTTCGCGAATTGTGATACGAGATAACGCCTCGCACTCCTCGCGACCATAACAGACTGGCAAGCACACTCAGTGCTAAACCCACATAGTATTCCTGAAACTCCATCCAATCCAAGTATCGAGGTAACGCCTCGCGCTCTGTGGTGGCTAAGGCTCGCGGAGGCTCAATATCTGTGAAGTTATTATAGCGTGTCCGATACGCCCTGTTAGTTGCTCCAATCGAGGGATATTTTCCTTCCAAGAATTCATGATACCAGCGGATAGCATGAACTGAGTAATCCGCACTAAAAGGTCCATTCATAAATAAGAGTGGTAATTCATTGTCAATCTGAACACCAGCAATCGCACCACCAGGTGCTAGATGCCGGGCAAAAATGGGGCAGATGGCATCAAAAAACTTCGTAACTTCATCATAGAATTTTTCACTTGCATAGCTGGGCATTGGAAACGGATTTGGAGTCGCAGGAATAATCACCCGCGTGCCAAAAGCTGACACTGCCTGGATTTCTGGATCATAGAGGATACGTTTCGGATATCCATAATAATTCAATTCAGCATTCACATTGGGCCCTGGTCGAACGGTCACATACAGTCCTTTTTCTCGACAGAGGGTCAGGAACCCTTCAATATCTCGCTGTTTATCGGTAGTTCCAAAATCAAAAAGGTCACTTGCAACTTCATGAAGATTCCAGGGAACAGCTGTGGAAATGAACCTGAAACCCAGGGCATTGATGCGTTCTAAGACACCTTCCCACTTATCTCTCGGAATTCGCCAATAATCAACGGACCCACTATACAAGGGGAGTTGTTGGCCCTCGACTTTGATACTGTTTCCTTCAAGTTTTAGCAATGGCTGAGCAATACGAGTAGATACCTCGGGTTCGCTACTATTCTGTTCCATTGCTTAACTCACCGTACCCACACCGGTCCATCCTGGGATTAAGCTAACCTCGTATGGTCCCGAACAAACAGACTGTACCCACGCACATAGAAATAACTTACTCATCAAGTCGAATTCTACCCATTACTTTGTGAAATCAAGCTTTTCGACAGGGTCCGGATACATTTGTCCCGGTTTCATATATTCAATTTTCACCGGGGCTAGATGCAACAACACGAAATTAGGATCATCTGCTGACTTGAAATACGAAGAGAAAAATGAGGTTGCCTTAGCCAACCGCTCTCGGATCTTGGAGTCTTCAACAATCTTTGCACGCGCACTGAAACGCACATACCCTCCACCTTCTTCAAACCGAAAGAGCCTGACAACTTCGACCTTCTCATTCTTCTTAATCTGAGCTACTTTGGCATCTTTCAACCCTGTTAAAACAAAGAGCTCTCCAGTATTTTCCACCAAGGTCACAGGACGAACGCGGGGTTGGTTTCCTTCTGCTGTCGCCATGAAGATAGTGTTTTCTCCTCTCAACAATTCCTCGACTGTAGGAATTGACAATTACATCCCTCCTAGGGTTTCCAAGTTCGAGTGAAACCGTAAACCAAATCTATAGTGGCTATAATGTCACATAACTGGAGGAGTGAAATCGCTGAATGAATGTAGCGACATGGAACGGACACCACCCCTGTGGGCACACCATGACGTGTTTGGGAAATGGGTCCACCATCGGTTCCGCCTCCCAAGGGTTGTTTGATTTGATAGGTGATGTTCTCTTTTTTCGCGACCTTCTCTAAAGTGGCTAGAACCTGCGGATGGACAATAAGGTTGCGATCCGCTACCGTAATTGCAGGCCCTTGCCC
>JAEOSA010000094.1 GCA_016840595.1 Candidatus Hermodarchaeota archaeon
AGGCGCAATGATGGCTGAAATTGAAAAAGCCATGGGTGATGATTTCATTTCATCCGAGTTCATGCGGGAACACAGTATCTATGTGACCGTAAAAGCTGAAGCGGTTCGTAAAGCGGTTGATTGGATGAAAACAGAGTGGGGTCTCACCCACTTGTCATCGATTACAGGGATGGATTTACGAGGTGAACTGGCCGTGATTTACCACTTCGAAGTAAAAGCCGTCTCCGTGAGCCTTCACATCCAGGTGCCTACTTCACACTCTGAAGTTGATTCAATCACTCCCCTCATTCCAGGTGCTACTTTGTATGAACGAGAGGTACATGACCTCCTTGGTGTTAAATTCAAAGGCCACCCGAACCTCAAAAGATTAATTTTACCTGAGGACTGGCCCAAGGATGTATATCCTCTTCGAAAGGATTGGGAATCACCCCGTCTGGATAAGCCTGACAAATAGTAAGTCACCTGATCTTCTCTAAGTAGTCTCATTATCAAGTGATTAGTGAGAATGATTACCAAGTGAAAATAGTTTAGAGCTATTTGGGTTTGGCTGGTTTACCTGCGAGTTTTGTTTTACTACCTACGGTGCCATCATCAAAGTGGGGTGACCGATGAAGGCTATCACCATATTTTTCAATTTCTCTGGCTTCGTCTGCAAGAAGAGCAGCAGTTCGCATCATCTCATGCGCAGAAGCTACCGTGGGGATGTATTTTTCGTGCTCTTTTTGCTTGAAACAACCCTTGATAGCAATGGGTGCGACGGCTGTGGCGATTTCGTAGGCTGCCATCGCTTTGGCACGAGCATAGGGATTGGTGAATTTCCCTGAGCTGACAGCTCGTGAAGCATTAACCACTAAGGTTGGGACCTTCGGTTTTTTGCCCGCAGCAATGCTAGCAATGACCTCGTCTAACGCCTGTGTTACCCTACGAAGGGCGCCTGTGGCAGCTAATACACGGATGACATCAGCGTTGAAAAGTACCATTTCTGTTGGATCTAAGAATTCCCGACGTGCTCCAATCATGGAATCAGCAGGGAGTAAGATGTAACCATAACCTTCAGCTGCAAGAGCTTCTCGTTGATCTTTAGGTAAAAGATCTGAAAGGATAATGACTGGAATGCCAGCATTCTTCACCAGTTCCCGAGCTTTCGCCGGACCTTTTAGTGCGGCATTTGGGCTGGGGATTAAAACAAGCTGAGGTTTCTGTTCAATAAGCAGTTTCGCGCTACGTTCAGCCACTTCTTCGTTCATCTTGGCACCAGAGCCAACAAGAACGACATCGAAGTTTTCGCGTTCAGCACGTTCATCAAATAAGAGTTCGAGAAGGGGAGATGTCCCGATATTACCTAATTTCAATACACCAAGAAGAAAGGGAGTTGAACTCAAACTAAGACCACCATTAAGTGTGTTGTAGATGTAGCTGGTTCTGTCGTGGTTACATGACAAAAGTGTTTAGTTTCAAGTGAGAAAATCGAATGTAAAGGATTCCGGGTGATTATGGGTTGACTTTGGGAGCAGCGATTCGTCGGAGGCGGTTAAGGTTTTCTGCTTCAATTTCCTCATGAAGGAACAATTTGGCTGCAATCATTTCTTCGATGAGACTTTGCCCTTGTTCGCTTCGAGCAAGGACGGTTGACCATTTTCCAGGAGTTCCAGCTCCACCTACAGAAACGTCAGCGAAGTCCGAAGCAAAATCGCGGCAATGATGACAACCAGGATCCACCCAATCTTGAGCCTCTTTCAAGGGAATCTTCAACGATTCTTTAGCACCCCGAGGGTAGACGAGAAGCTTTCCTTTGATGTCGAGTTTTCTAAGATTCTCCAGAGGAACACCTAGATCGTCCACGATTTTTTGTTGCATGAGTTCATCGAACTTGAAAGTCTCACTGCAAAAGAGTCCGATGGTAAACACGACAGTTCGATCAATCCGCTTCAGTGGGGCTAGTCGCATACGTTGTACCGCTTGGATATGACACGGTGTACCAACCACCGCAACCTGTTTCAGTTTACGTTCTTTGATTGCCTCCTTAAGTGCCACTAGATTCGGTGACCGAGTATAACGGGATTTTGAAGCTGCGATAATTTCCTTTCTTGTTGTGGCCACTTGGGGTAAAGGGCGCCAGGGGTTATCCGGGTCAACTCCAGAGATGACGGCACCTTCAATCTTACCCGTTTCTAACAGATGGACAAGCATGCCAGTTACGATTCCACCGTCTTGTGCACGTTTGCGAATTGACTCGTCAGCATTTCGAAGTGCGTAAGCATGACGGTAAACACCGAGTGCTGGATCACGTGTAGCATCCTCTCCAAAGACTTCGGCATAGATGGGTCCATAATCATCAATCATCCTTGGACAAGACTTCCAACAGAACTCACACTTATTGCAATCCTTTACTAGCGTTGGTCGAAGGTCCTGTAATTCTATTGCTCCGATGGGACATGCTGCTTCACAGCCACCACAGCTACAGCATTTACCAGCATCGATGACATTTGCTTCTAAGTGCTCGAATCCAAGCTTCTCAGGCTTTTCCTTACTCAACCAAATCACCAAATTTTAAGAACATAATTTGTAGACACTGAGGATTTCTGTCTACTTAAACCTGCCATCCACACAAGACATTGACAAACAGTGAATTTGGAGCTAGTCCAGTTGGGTTATCTTAGGTTTCACATAAACCTTAGAGGTAATTGAACGCGTAATATGACAGTATTTTTCTGTTAGTGTGATAGCTCGTTTAACCTGAGAAAGCTTAGCGTTTTTGGGCACCGTTATCACCATGGTGATGTAGATCTCTGTAAAGTGCCAGCCACCTTCTGGATGTCTTTGGAGTACACCGTGCCCAGTAGCTTGATGAGCCTCTAGTGGTTGTTTCATCCGTTTCATCATACTGGCAAAGGTGGTGATATAACAGCCCGTTACTGCTGACATGAAGAGATCATGCGGGGAGTATGCGTTTGGTTTGCCTTCCCACTGCGGTGGGGATGTGAGTGGAAGAGATGGTTTATCTTCAGGAGTAATAGTACCTTCTTTTCCACTTATCCAAGTGCTACTTGCATTAAACTCGTGAAATTCGACAGGTTTGTCACTCATGTTGGACCCTCGGGCAGCCCTGAATCGAATTGGACTTTTAGCTGTTCGGGAGATTCAATACTTCACCAAGATGCAACAGCGAAAAAAGTATTAGGTAGCCCGTTGGACACAATCATATCTTCCTAGATGGTTCAGGTGAATCATGCATGACGGGCAGTTTCGCAAACATGGATCCATTACAAGTGCAAAAAGGATATCGAGACCCTAAACTCGCCCAACAGGCTGCAAAAAAAATCAAAGAACTTGCCAAGGACGAGACTTTCAAATTCATGCACCTGTGTGGCACTCACGAATACACCATCACACACTCGGGAATTCGCCAGCTTCTCCCAAAAAATGTCGAACTAATCGCTGGACCCGGTTGTCCAGTGTGTATTTGCCCACCAGAAGATGTAGCGTTGGCTATTGAAGTGGCACAGCAACCAAACGCACTCTTGACGACTTATGGCGATATGATGCGAGTACCTGCTGGAGATCTGGGTTCTCTGAATGCAGTTCGAAGTAAGGGTGCTAAGGTCCAAGTCGTGTACAGTATGATGGATGCGATTATTGCTGCAAAGGAAAATCCAGACAAGGAGGTTGTGCACTTTGCCATTGGTTTTGAAACCACTACACCACCAACTGCCGCAGAAATCCTGGGTGATCCTCCGAAAAATTTCAGTGTCTTAGTTAGCCATCGCCTTATTCCACCTGCAGAAGTTTTTCTCCTCGAACAAGGTGAAGTGGGACTTCATGGGTTCTTACTTCCTGGTCACGTTTCCGTGATAATTGGCGTTCAGGGCTATGTTTCGATTTCAGAGCAATACGGCGTTCCTCAAGTGGTGGCCGGTTTTGAACCCTTGGACGTGTTATTAGGGGTGGTTATGCTCTTACGACAAGTGAAGGAGGGACGGGGAGAAGTTGAGAACCAGTATACACGAGCCGTCACCTATGAAGGGAATGTGAAAGCTCGAGAAATGATTGACCAGGTGTTTCAGCCAGTTGATGCGCGATGGCGGGGAATCGGACTAATTCCTGAATCGGGACTTGCATTACGTGAGAAGTACATGAATTTTGATGTCCGGACCCGATTCGATATTAAAATTGAGTCACAAAAATTTGAGATGCCACCAGGATGTAAGTGTGGTGAGGTATTACGGGGGATTATGCGTCCAGAAGAATGCCCGTTGTTCGGTTCAGGGTGTACTCCTGATAATCCGATTGGTCCGTGCATGGTGTCTACGGAGGGGACTTGCAGTGTGGTGTATGGGGCTCAGCCGATTCCTTAGTTTTAGCTAGCCTTTCTGCAAGAACCGCTTCGTAGAATCCCGAGCTTTCTAACCATTGGACAGCTATTGTTTCAACTTCATTGACTTTGGCTTTTAGGTAACGGTCAATAATGACTTCTCGACGAATATTAGGAATCCCTTTGTCGCGCCAGAAATCCTCAGATTGTTCAGATGTGAGTTTTCGTGGATTTCCTCGTGCAGGGGGTTGGTCGAGCGCGAATCGGGCGAGTTGGGCTGCGAGGAGTTTAGAGTCTGTACTAAGGAGACGACCACGAATCCATATCCGGCAATTGGTGCGACCTTGACAGGGACCTCGTGCAATGGGGCAAAAAACCACTACGACTCACCTTTGTATGGTAGCCCGTCGCTAGGTCTAAAATGGCATAAACCTTTTGGTGCTACAGATAACTCGAATTAGCTAATGGGCCAGTAGAGATCTTCAGTAGCTGTGGTGGCTTCGGCAATATCCCGCATAAGAGTGAGTAAGGCAAAGACATCAAAGTTGGTACCTTCACCAATGGTCACGAACCGCTGACTTTCACTGGTAAAAGCATTTTCAGGATTCCAGTCAGTGGGCCAGGCAGGTACGGTTTCTAGTTGAATCATGGTTTGATTATCCCCTGTCACCTGTGTCACAATTAAGGGTACAGTGGGGAGACGGAGGAGGAAGGTTTCAGGGCGGAGAATGTCATCGCTCCCGCTACGCACGACTTGTAGGGGAGGGAAGAAGCGTTTGCCAACTTCGCGTTCCAAGGGAAAAGTGATGAGTTGACGAAGTGTGGCTTCGTCTTGAGGGTGGAGCGCCCGCGTCTCCAAGGATTCACGAAGGAGCACAGCCGTTGTGATAAGATCATTGGGCTTCGTTACATTGACAGGGAGTTTCGGGGCAGGACCACGATGAATATCAAATGCGCCGTGTGGATTGAAGCCTTCAGGTGTGAGTCCTGGATGGCTCGGGTTGAGTGTGAGCCAAAGTGCAAATGGGAAAATGGGAGGTTCTTGTGAAAACGCTGTAATCTTGAGTTTGTTCGAAAATGGACGAGTAAGGTATAGTGTGTCAAAAGGATCCTTTGAGGAAAGCTGTACAACAAGTGTAAATCCTCCGAAATCGATGGGCTCAGGAGTTTTCCCACGCATTTCCATGTCAATTGCCGCTTCAGAAGATTCCTTGACACGACTAAACGCATTGGGCATGAGAAGAAGTTCAGGTTCCCCCGATGAATAAGGTTCAAGCTGGTCAAGGAGTGAAGAGAGAAGTTCAGTATGTTGAGTAGTTGCAACTCGATCAAGTAGTGTAAACAGTTCAGTGTTCTGTTTTCGAAGACTTTCCATTACACCATTCAACTCAAAGCTGAACCAATCATTACCTATCTAAATCTGCGAGTCCCACTTTTTTAAGGGCAGCGGCTGATGGACGTCCCGTTTTTCGATCCCAGTCTCGATAAGCGTAGTAGTCATTGAGTTGTTTTTCGAGATTGGGAACCATACCATTTGTTCCTCCATCGGGAAGTGGTTGAAGGAGAAGTGAAGGAAGAGTATCATCTTTAGGAGTAAGCCCAAGATTTAGATTAATAAGTCGTTTCAGGTTGATTATGCGTTCCCCTATATGTAGTAACTCTTGAGGGGTCTTTTCATGACCAATAACTAAACTGTAAAATTTTGCTACTTCATCAGCTGTATATGTGGGAAATTGACACATAATCAATGAGTTGGAAACTTGTCGCCAACTTTGTGATTTTGCGGCAATTTCGCCCATCCCCTCATCGGTTTGAGGGTCATCGGCATCAATTCCTAGCTCCATTATGACCTGTCCCTGGAGGACCATGTACATATCGCCATCGAGATGAGTTCCACCACGAGGACTTGTAGCGTAACTGGTTGCCATTCCAAAAAGGGAGCGTGGATCCCAGCAGGACACTTCAAGACCTTTCACATGAACAGCTAAATCGGCTGCATCATACCGTTCACCCATTGAACGCGTTCCTTCGGCTAAAATATCTCCAAATCCCTCACGGTTAGCGATTTGAGGTATCAACGTGATAATAGGTTCAGGGTCACCCCATTCAAGTTTCATCCCTACTTCTTTAGGAGTGAGTTTGTTTTGATCCATAAGATAGTAGGCAAAACCGATGCTATTACCTGTACTAATCGTGTCTAATCCAAGATCATCACAAAGGTAACCAGCTTTAATCACGGCATCCAAGTCATCGATGAGCATCAAAGATCCGAGAGCCCCAAGGGTTTCGTACTCAGGTCCATTAGTTCGAGATAACTTGTATTTTCCTTCGGGTACTTCGACTATCCGTCCACATTGGATTGGACATCGATGACAACCATCGAATCCCACCAAACGAGTTTCAGACATTGTGGCCCCACTAATATTATCATGCGTGGGAAATTCACCTTGAGTGAAGTATTTGTTAGGCATGGCTCCAATTTCTTGTGCAGGACCCACAGCAGTAGCCGTACCCATCATACGATAGCAGTCGGGCATGAAGTCTTCCATCATTATCTTGTTTGCAGACCGCGCGAGATCTACAATCGCTTCATGATTCGCGACAGGAACAGGCTGATCTCCCACAACAGCCATCGCTTTCAGGTTCTTGCTACCCATGACCGCCCCTAGCCCCATCCGCCCGGCAGCTCGTGCACCTTCTGACATGATATTAGCGTATTTGACAAGATTTTCACCAGCAGGCCCGATGCTAAGCGTAAAGAAGCGCTTTTCATCAATATCTTTTCGCAAAAGTTGTTGTGTAGCAGAAATAGTGTGTGACCAAATGTGATTAGCATCCTTCAATTCAGCCCTACCATAAAGCAAAGAAAGGTAAACGGGCTTCTCTGCCTGTCCTTTTATGAAAATTCCATCGTATCCAGCTTGTCGCATTTCAGCACCAAAATATCCACCAATATCGCTTTCACCCCAGAGTCGAGTTAGAGGTGAACGTGTACAGAGAGCCATTCGACCAGAACTAGGTACTGCCGTTCCAACAAATGGTCCCGCCATCAAAAGTAGTGGGTTGTCGGG
>JAEOSA010000326.1 GCA_016840595.1 Candidatus Hermodarchaeota archaeon
AAATGATGAAAAAAAAGCAATAAGATATCGCAAAATACGTGGGGAATGGACCTTAACTGGCTCTGCATCTTTTATTATTAATCGCATCCAAGAATATTTGGATGTTGGTGTAGAAGAGCTCATTTTTGGGAGTGTCCCATCCAAAGCGGAACTATATAAGCATTTAAATAATGAAGTACTTTCAGCATTTATTTCTAGGTAAATAATGAAAGAAATAACTTATTATACAAGTGGGTTCCACTTGGTCTACAATCCATGAATCGTTCGAGCAATGATAGTATCTTGGACGGACTTAGGCAGTTCAACAAAGCGAGCGACATACCCCGCTACCCTCACCATTAAATCCTTGTATCTATCGGGTTCTTTCTGGGCTGCCTCTAACGTATCTGAAGAAACGACATTAAACTGGACGTGATGTATCTTCTGGTCGACAAAGGTTCTTATTAGATCTGCCATCATTTTGAACCCATAGTCATTTTCGAAAATCAGAGGATCCAGCCTCGAATTTAATGAAACTCCAGCGAAAACCTCAGCGGTGTCAACCTTACCTACGGATTTGAAAACTGCTGTGATGCCATTAACATCACTACCTATAGTGGGTGCGATTGAGTCCGAAAGTGGTTCTCCGGCTAATCTTCCGGAAGGAAGTGCCCCTATTGGCCAACCAGCTCTAACATAGCTACTGAGGGGTATGTTTACTGGGATTTTATGACCACCACGAGTATTCTCATGCTTAATTGCTTCCTGACTGAAGGTGCGCATTACCCACGCTGTTTGCTCATCGGCATAATCATTGTCGTTTCCAAACTTGGGTAATTCTAACAACATTTGACGTAGTTCATCATAACCTTCAAAATTTTTCTCCAATGCGTCACATAATTGATCCATAGTAATCGTTTTTTCCTCAAAAACAAGCTTCTTAATAGCGGTCAAGGAATTACCAACATCAGGAGCACCAATTGCGCTGATGAATGGACCGAAATTATAACGAGCTCCACCTGCTTCCTTACATATCCCTTTTTCAATGCAGTCCTCTACAAGTGCTGATTGGTAGACGGTTGGATCGAATTCGGCCATTAATCTCTCACCAATATTTGTGGATATTGTCTCCAATTCAAATGCCCATACCAGTTGCTTTCTATATGCTTCAAGTAATTCATCAAAAGATCTGAATTTCCTGGGATCCCCGGTTTGCGGTCCTATTAGTCCCTCAAACCACCCCTTCCTGCCATTAGTCAGCACCGATTCTAAGACTCCTGGGAGTGTTTGGATATAGGTGGAGGTGCAATACCCAGAGTCCATACCAGCTAAAGATGGCTCAGCACACCCCATTGCACTAGCTTTTCTGGCAATTTCCAATGATATCGGTGGTCCGCCTAAAATCCCACGACCAAGGAGGTTAACAATGATAGTATCATTATTGAGAAATTCAGGATGTCCAGTCCCTAATGCACATAGCTGACAAGCTTTAATCAGGAGGTCCTCGGGCGTTTTACTATGAACTAAGATACCTACGTCAGGTTCTACTAACCTGGTATGAATCATGCCCTCGAGAATCATGTGAGAGAGCTCATTAGTAGCATCAGTTCCATCTGCTTTTAAGCCACCTACATCAATATGTTGAGCAATCCCGGCAGTATCCGTTAGAAGATATCCAGTTGGGGTGTTCAAACTATAAAGAAACCAATTAGGCCTTAGAAGGAAGCAATCAATAAGTTCCTGCGCCTCTTCTTTGGTTATTCTTCCTTCTCTTATATCAGCTTCGTAGAAAGGATATAGATACTGGTCCATTCTCCCCGGACTAATGGAAGCGCAATCACGAGCCTCCCAATAATGGAGAATATGGGAGAACCAAATTGATTGTATTGCTTCGTAGAATGTTCTCGCCGGGTTTGCTGGTACCCAATCACACA
>JAEOSA010000327.1 GCA_016840595.1 Candidatus Hermodarchaeota archaeon
AGCCGATGCCTTCGTTGCCATGACCAGTGAGCGCCCGTATCGCGCAGCCCTGACGATTGACGAGGCTTTGGCCATCATCGACGAAAATCGAGGAAGGCAATTTGATCCCGGGCTGATTACCTTGTTCAACACCGTGGTCTCGGAAGAATTACGTTCTACTCCGCCTCAGGTGAACAAACGAGATGCCTGAGCGCCATTAGATGTTCTGACTTAGTGGGAAAGCCTCAGGCCGTCGGTATCACGCGGCAGAGATGTTGCTGCCACGAATTGGTTGCTGTGCTTTTTGCGAAGAGTCAGCAATAAGCGGCGTCGGGTGAAACGGCTACACAAGCGAGGTCACACATGGCTCTGCTTGTTGTTTCGATGGACTAGACAGCTCTTGCTGAAACTCTGTTCTGTTGATTTCCGACAACATGGTGTGAACGGAGATTTCAAGAATCGGCATAGTTCAGTCAAAATCTGGCGCGGATTACTACTGTATGGCGTCAGGTTTTTTATGCTCATCGGATCCACACTTTTTCTGAGGTCCATATATTGGCAAGCTGTACACATTTGTGTCCTTCGGGATCATCAAGGACGAGTTAGTTCGACGCAATTGGTGCACTCGCTCCAACATGGACCCTCAGGAGTGAAGGACGAAGATGAAACAAAACCGTCTGAAAATCTCCATGGACGATGATAACCCTTCACACAGATCGCTTCTGACCGCCTCGGCTATTATTTAAAGAGTTTGAATATGAAGGGCGTAATAATCCCAATAACTACAGGGAAAATTAGACAACTCAAATAACGGGCGAAAGCAAAATGCGTTCCGAGAAAGGGGACTTCCCAAACGAGCGTTCGATTAATTGGAATTATTCCCCAGGCCGTCAAGTAGGCAGCAAGAGGACCTACACCGGCTCCACTTTTATAAAGAGCCGCTACTATAGGAAAATTCACGAAAGGTCCTCCCGGGGTGAAAGCACCGGCTATCGTTGCGATAACGATTCCCTTTCCTCCTGAACCTTCTCCAAGCATTTGTGCGATATATTCAGTGGGGATCATCACCTGAATTATTCCTGCCAAAGCGAATCCTAATAGGAGGCGAGGGAAAACGGTCCAAAGCATCCGACCCCCCTGAATTAAACCAGATAATGGTAGCTCCCACCCTTCCATGAAATAGGCAACAATAATCAAACCGACCGCTAGGATACCTAACGTTAAGAACGAGACATCCATTTTCTTCATTCCTTTCTTGGGTCTTATCTCTTGCATGAGAAAGCAGCTACATTGAAAAGGGGTTGGTGCTACAAGGACACTCCACGCAATCTTTGTCCTGTTCTCGAAGCCAAGTGTGATTAAAAAAGATAAATTGCGGGGAGTCAAGAGAAATCGCTATCCCACTCTTAGATGGGTATGCAGACAGTTCCCACCCACCTACCAAACAGCAAAATCTGCAAAACTAAGCCTGTTTTTATTGTGCAGGTAAATGCAAACTCATTTGATAGATTTTGATATCGTGACTTCTGGCAAATTGCTTTTACAGACGATACTTCTCTTTTACCAACCGGAGTATCGGGGCATCAAATTCGTCAGGATATTTCAAATTGGCGTTGACGAGAGCCATCATCTGATGAACCATTTCTAGCGTCATGTTGATGGCGAGAGTATTCTTCTTAATTTCACCTTTTGTGGAAGCATAGCCCCATGCGAACTCTGCCAAAAACATATGGTTATAAAGGAAGTACTGGTGGAAGATGTTGGCTGTATTCATGCAGCCTCGGCTTCCCGCCACCAGAATCAATCCTCCCACTTTGTTCGCTAATTGTAGCTTGGGAAATGTTAATGCATAGGTTCTATCTATCAGCGTCTTTGTTTGGCTGGTCATGCACCAAAAGTAAATCGGTGTTGCCCAAATGATCC